>CAIMNN010000208.1 GCA_903842845.1 uncultured Acidobacteriaceae bacterium
CGGTGGAGCAAACTCAATGCCGGGCTCGATCATCGCCGCGTTCTGCTCGATCGTCAATCCAGGATTCGCTTCGAGGTTGCCGAGGATCCAGCTCTCGCGCTCGGTCACCGTTTCGTTGCGGAATTCCTCAGCGGCGAGCTCGTAGCCCCACTCGCGGAATGCGCCTTCGGTGAACTTCTGAATGTTGCCCTTGTGGACGATGGTGACGACCTTGCGGCCGCTCTCCAGCGCGAACTTGATGGCCTCACGCACCAGGCGCTTGGAACCAAATATCGAGATGGGCTTGATGCCGACGCCGGAATCCTTGCGCACCTGCTTCTTGGTGCCCTTGAGCAGGTCGTTGTTCAGGAAGTCAATCAGCTTGGCGGCTTCGGGAGTGCCCTGGCGGAACTCGATGCCGGAGTAAACATCTTCGGTGTTCTCGCGGTAGAGCACAATGTCGAGCTTCTCGGGGTGCTTCACCGGGCTGGGCACGCCCTGGTAGTACTTGATGGGGCGGACGCAGCTGTAGAGGTCGAGAATCTGGCGCAGCGCAACGTTGAGCGAGCGGATGCCGCCGCCGACGGGCGTAGTCAACGGCCCCTTGATGGAGACGCGCAGGTCGCGGGCCGCGTTGACCGAATCATCCGGCAGCCAGGTGTTGAACTTGCGGAAGGCCTTTTCGCCGGCGTAGATCTCAAACCAGTGGATCTTGCGCTTGCCGCCGTAGCACTTTTCGACGGCCGCGTCGAAGACGCGCTCGGACGCCTTCCAGATGTCGCGCCCGGTGCCATCGCCCTCGATGAAGGGGATGATCGGGTTGTCAGGAACGTTGAGTTTTCCGTTGGAGTAATCGATGGCTGCGCCGCCCGTGGGCAGGCTGAGTCCGTTATAGGTCGCTTGCATGAGGTCTGTTTGTCCTTCTGTGATTTTCCGTACGAATTTTGCCGAACAATTGAGGCTAACACCTTGGATTTACGACCTGCAATGGCGGTGGTTCATGCGTTTGAAGCAGATAAACAGCAAGGGTTGCACAGATCACATCCAGTGCTCTTTCGGGAAGTGGTATGGACTGGTTCACCCTAATTTAATCTTCGAAAACTCATAACAGAATTGCTATACTCCGCTCACGGCAGCAAAGCTTCATTCTGCATCCCCGGCCAATCAAGTTGTTTAGCTGGTTATTCAAGCCGAATTCTCGGAGGTCCAATGCACCGCTCGAAATCTCTCTCGTCGCTGGCAATTGTGTTCGCAATCCTTGCAACAGCCGCATTTTTACAGGCTCAACCATCTGCGCCGGTACATCATGGCCGCTGGCAACCGCTGAAGAACCAGTTGCAGTTTCCAGCGATTTACGACCAGTTCGATGTCTACTACGGTCCCGGCGGCGCGTCGGCTCCGCTTCTGCTGACTGATGGTAGTGTGCTCATTCAGAACGTGGGCGTGTATGCCATGGGTGCGGAGGTGTTCAAGCTCACGCCCGACATCAATGGCAGCTACATCAATGGCACGTGGAGCCAATTGGCGAGCAAACCTTACATCAGTTCAGGCGGTGCACAGGCGGTGCTGGCCGATGGCCGAGTTTTGATTGAAGGCGGGGAATACTCGAACTACAACTTTAACTTTTTGCTGACCAATCAGGGAGCTATCTATGACCCGGTGGCCGACGCGTGGCAGAGCGTGGACCCGCCCAGCTTTTTTGTCGACCTCTATCCTCCACGCGCTGTGTATGCGCCGCATCCGATAGGCGACTCGGCTTCGGTAGTTCTTGCTGATGGCACCTTCATGCTGGAAGACAAGATGAGCCGGCAGGCTGCACTGCTGGACCTGAACAGCATGACGTGGACAGAGACCGGCACTGCAACCAAGTACGACCTGAATGACGAAGAGGGATTGACACTGCTGCCGGATGGCACGGTGCTGACCATTGATTGCTACACGGATTATATTTTCCATTTGATCCCGCACTATCCCGCGAACCCAACCAACACGGAGATCTACAATCCGGCGACGGGTGAGTGGACAACAGCGGGCAGCACGATCCAATCATTAACCGACCCCTTCTTGGCGGAGACTGGGCCAGCGATGTTGATGCCGAACGGCAAGGTCTTTGCGATTGGGAGCACCGGCGTCACGGGGTTGTACGACGTGAAATCGAAGACGTGGTCTGAAGGCCCGATGCTGCCAATCAGTCCGCAGGGTTATCAGTACACTGTGCAGGACGGGCCAAGTGTTTTGCTGCCCAACGGGCATGTTTTTCTAGCGGCAAGCGGTGGATATTGGCCGTATGGCAACTACTCCAACCCACCGGTTGGCTTTTTTGAGTTCGACGGCGTCAATCTGATCCCGGAGCCGACAATACCGAATGCGGCGAATGATGCCTCCTACTCGTTGAGCCTGCTGCCGCTGCCCAACGGCCAGGTGCTGGCCGTGGATTCGACCAGTGACGTGGAGATCTATACACCAGCGCCGACGTCTGATGGCGACAGGCCCAACAACATTCCACACAACAACATTGCGCCGACCATTGTTGCTGTGCCACGGACACTGCATCCCGGCGGCAGCTACACGCTCAAGGGAAGACTGCTCAACGGTATATCGCAGGCCTGTGCATTTGGTGATGAGTTGCAGTGCGCTACAAATTATCCGCTGGTGCGCATCACGTATCCCAACGGCCATGTTTACTACAGCCGCACGCATGACCACAGCAGCATGGGCGTGGGGAACAACGGTTTGCAGTCAACACAATTTGATGTGCCTGCAAATCAGGAGACGGGATATGGGATGCTGGAGGTGGTGGCCAACGGTATTCCATCAAGAGCCATACCGGTCCAGGTTCAGTAGTCATTTTGAGCTGGTTTGAGCCTCAAGGCCCAATGTCATTTGGGCCCTGAGGCTGGAATATTTTCGGGGCGATAAATTAACCGCACATTAATTAAGCTCCAGGCGTTGAAATCCCTTCCAAATGCGTTAAACTCATGCGGGGAGCAGGAATTTCTCGCTTCCCGCGTTCACTTTAAGAGCTGATGGAGGATACATCGAAATTGGGAAAAAGCATGGTGCCGAAGAAGCTTTTCTTCACGAAGGGTGTTGGAAGACACAAGGAACGCTTGACCTCGTTTGAGCTCGCGTTGCGCGACGCAGGCATTGCCTCGCAGAACCTTGTGCGCGTTTCCTCGATATTTCCGCCACAGTGCAAGATCATCACACGCAAACAGGGTGTGAACTATCTCTACGACGGCGAGGTCGTCTTCGCTGTCATTGCGGAGAACTCGACGCGTGAGGCACACCGTCTTTGCGTTTCGAGCATTGGCGTGGCAATCCCCGCCGACAAGAACACCTACGGCTACCTGAGCGAGCACCACAGCTTCGGCGAAACGGAAGATCAGGCCGGCGAATACGCCGAGGAGCTAGCTGCCGAGATGCTTGCGACCACTCTTGATGTGGACTTTGACCCCGACAAGAGCTGGGACGAGAAGAAGGAAATTTACCGCATCTCGAACAAGATCGTCCGCACGTCGAACATCACGCAGTCAGCAGTTGGCGACAAGCGTGGCTTGTGGACGACGACGATCGCAGCAGCGGTGTTGATTCTGGACGAAAAGTAAAACGCGCGCAAGGTTTGAACGCGGCCAATCCTCTTGATGGGGGTTGGCCGTCTGCGCGAAGGGCGGAAAGGGAAGCATGAAGAATAAATTTAAAATTGCTCTGGTGCAGATGCGCATGGGCGCAGAGCACGAGCAGAACCTTGTGCGCGCGTTGGAGAAGGTGCGCGTGGCGGCTGCGAAGGGTGCGGCGCTTATCTGCCTGCCGGAGCTTTTTTGCGCGCAGTATTTTTGCCAGAGCGAGAACCATCGCTTCTTCGACCTAGCGGTCGCAATCCCCGGAGCCGAGACCGAGCGCATAGCAACTGTTGCGAGTGAGACGCGGACGACAATCATCGCATCGCTGTTTGAGCGGCGTGCGGCTGGGCTTTATCACAACACTGCTGTGACCTTCGGGCCGGATGGCGCGATATTGAGTGTCTACCGGAAGATGCACATCCCCGACGACCCGCTCTATTATGAGAAGTTTTATTTTGCGCCCGGCGATCTGGGCTTCAAGGCTGTTGATACAAATGTAGGCCGCATTGGCACGCTTGTCTGCTGGGACCAGTGGTATCCCGAGGGAGCGCGGCTGACGGCGCTGCAAGGAGCGGAATTGTTGTTCTATCCGACTGCAATTGGCTGGCATCCGGCGGAGAAAGCCGAGTACGGCACGGCGCAGTACGAGGCGTGGCAGACGATTCAGCGGTCGCATGCGATTGCGAACGGAGTTTTTGTTGCCGGTGTGAACCGTGTAGGGCTGGAGCATGGCGAGGCGCTCGGTGCAAAGACGGAAGGTGCGGGCATCGAGTTCTGGGGCGGAACATTTCTTGCAGACCCGTTCGGCCGCATCATCGCCAAGGCGTCGCATACGGAAGAAGAGACGCTGATTGTTGAGATAGACCCCGCGCTTGTCGAAGAGACGCGCCGCAATTGGCCGTTCCTGCGTGACCGGCGCATCGACGCATATGGCGGCATTACGAGCCGGTATCTTGACCCTGCAAGCAAGAGCTGGAACGGGCAAAAATAAATGAATTCAAAGGAGCAGATGAAACCGAAGCATTTGGGCTATCGCATGCCCGCCGAGTGGGAGCCGCACGAGGCGACGTGGATTGCGTGGCCGCACAACGCGGAAGACTGGCCAGGGAAGTTCCAGACGATTCCGTGGGTCTACGCGGAGATTGTGCGCCTACTGGCGACTTCCGAGCGCGTTGAGATTCTGGTCATCGACCGCGCGGCGGAAGACAAAGCCAAAAAAATTCTGCGTCGCAATGAGGTTGATTTCAGCCGCGTGCGTTTTCATCGCTGGCCGACGAACCGAGTTTGGACGCGTGACTCCGGTCCGATATTTGTGCGCAATGCGCAGGGTGAAGTTGCGATCACCGATTGGCGCTTCACTGCGTGGGCCAAGTACGAGGACTGGAAGTACGACGACCAGTTGCCGGCGCGCGTGGCGAAGAAGTTGGACTTGCGCGCGTGGCAGCCGACCATCAATCTGGGCAAGGGAAGCGGGCGCAGGCTTGTGCTAGAAGGCGGGTCGATCGATGTGAACGGCGCGGGCACGATGCTGACGACGGAGGAGTGCCTGCTGAGCGAAGTGCAACAGCGGAATCCGGGAATCAGCCGCGAGCAGTTGGAGCAGGCGTTCCACGAATATCTCGGCGTTGAGCAGGTGATCTGGCTTGGCCGCGGAACAGCGGGCGACGACACACACGGGCACGTCGACGACATTACGCGATTTGTTGCGCAAGAGACGATTGTGACGGCCGTTGAGCCGGACGAGAATGATGAAAACCACGCGCCGCTTGTGGAGAATCTTACGCGGCTGAAGAACTCGCGCACTCCGAACGGCAGGCAGTGGACGATTGTCGAGTTGCCTATGCCGCGTGCGCTTGTATTTGAGGGCCGCCGGTTGCCGGCGAGCTATGCGAATTTTTATATTGCGAACTCCTGCGTGTTGGTGCCGACCTTCAACGACAAGAACGACCGACGCGCGCTGGATATTCTCGCCGAGCTTTTCCCGACGCGTGATGTCATCGGCGTGCATTGTGTCGATTTCATCTGGGGGCTTGGCGCGCTGCACTGCATGACGCAGCAGCAGCCTGCGGCTATATCCTCATAACAGTGACTGATATTGAAGCAATGCAACTCGCGCTTGATGAAGCACGTCTTGCCGGTGAAGCCGGTGAGGTACCCATTGGCGCGGTCGTACTCGTTGATGGTGCGGTTATTGCCGCTGGGCAGAACCGTGTTCTGAGAGATGTCGACCCGACTGCGCATGCCGAGGTTATTGCACTGCGCGCCGCTGCTCAAGCACAGCAGAATTACCGACTGAGCGGCTGTACTATTTACACCACGCTTGAGCCTTGCTCAATGTGCGCCGGAGCGTTGATCCATGCGCGCGTGGACCGGCTTGTCTACGCAACCGCCGATCCGAAGGCTGGCGCAGTGGGCTCAGCGCTCAGTGTTATCAATCATGAAAAGCTGAACCATCAGATGATCGTTGAGACGGGCTTGCTGGCGGATGAAGCTTCAGAGTTATTGAAAAGTTTTTTTAAGGACCGCCGTTAGCTTCGAGTCAATTTTCTGATGCGCGTTGCTTCACCCGGCCAGCGAACAATCAAATCTGCGGCGCCTGCGCTTTCGTAGTCAGCAAAATCAAAACCCGGGGTGAGCGTGCAACCCATCAGGGCAAAGCTGCCCGGCGCCTCATTAAGCAATCGCGTGCCTTGCCAAACGCCTGCGGGGACAAGCAACTGAACATGCTCGCCTGCTGAGAGGTTCTGCCCGAGACGCACAACTCGCGTGCTTCCATCGTGCCAAAGTTGCAGCATCTCGACTGGCGCACCGAGATAAAAGTGATAGAGCTCGTCGGATTTGAGGACGTGCATCTCGGAGAAGGTTCCGGGCTCGATCAGATAGTAGATGGCCGTCGAAGCGAAGCGCTCGCCATGCGGCGTAGCAATGCGCTGGCGTGATTCATAGGTGCGGCGAAAGCTGCCGCCCTCGACAGGTAGGGGCTCCAGTCCGAGCAATTTCTTGACCTCATCTGCTGTCATGTTGCCCATCTTAGCAGTGCTAACACCCCTATCTACGCTAACCCCGCTCAATTCCACACGGTAGTAGAATAGAGGTGTATGGAAATCAAGATGTATGCCTCTTTGTACTGTGGCGATTGCCGCGCCGCCAAGCGTTTTTTGGACTCGAACAATTTTGCCTACACGGTTATCAATGTGGACGAAGACCCGGAGGCCGAGGCCGAGCTGATGCGCCGCGTCGGCAAACGCGCCGTGCCGCAACTGGTGATTGATGGCGAGTGGTTTCAACCCTACAAGCCCGGCATGGGCCTGCTTTACGATGAGTTGAATCGAAAGCTCGGCATTCAAAGTTAGCCGCGTGTACGCGAAGGAGCTTGTATGATCGAACGCTATACACGACCCGCGATGGGCGCGATCTGGACGGAAGAGAACAAGTACCGCTGCTGGCTTGAAGTTGAGTCGGCGGCCAGCAACGTTCTCGCCGAGGATGGCGTGATTCCAGCTGAGGCGGCACGCGCGATTGCGGAGCACTCAGATTTTTCTGTCGAGCGCATCCACGAGATCGAGGCCGAGGTCAAGCACGACGTCATTGCGTTCACCACGGCTGTTTCCGAGACGCTCAAAGCAAAGGGCCACGGCGAGCACTCGCGCTGGCTGCATTACGGTCTGACTTCGAATGACGTTGTTGACACAGCGCAGGCGCTTCAGATCAAACAAGCATCGGAGTTTATTCGCGAAGGGATACTTTTGTTCCTCGTCGTGCTCAAGCGTCGAGCGGTAGAGTTCAAGCACACGCCGACGATTGGCCGCACGCATGGCATTCACGCGGAGCCGACAACCTTCGGCCTCAAGCTGCTCAACTGGTTTGCGGAGATGGAGCGCAATCTGGTCCGGTTCGAAGCCGCCGCCGAAGACCTGCGAATCGGCAAGCTCTCCGGTGCTGTGGGAACATTCGGGCACTTGAAGCCGGAGCACGAAGAGAAAATTTGTATGCGTCTTGGATTGGAGCCGGCGCCGGTTGCGACGCAGGTGATTCAGCGCGACCGGCACGCGGCATACATCAGCACGCTTGCGCTCATCGGTAGCTCGCTGGATAAGATCGCCGTCGAGGTTCGCCACTTGCAACGCACCGAGGTGCGTGAGGCGCAGGAGTACTTCAGCGAAAAGCAAAAAGGCTCCTCTGCGATGCCGCACAAGAAGAACCCGATCATCAGCGAACAAATTAGCGGTCTGGCGCGTGTGTTGCGCGGCAATGCGCAGGCGGCGTTTGAGAACGTTGCACTGTGGCATGAGCGCGACATCTCTCACTCATCGGTTGAGCGCATCATATTTCCGGATTCGACGATTCTGGTTGATTATCTGCTGGCAAAGACGACGGATTTGATTGACCGCTTGCTGGTTTACCCGGAGCGGATGAAGAAGAACCTTGAGTCGACGGGCGGGCTGATCTTCAGCGGGCAGTTGCTGCTCGACCTGGCCGAGGCGGGGATGTTGCGTGAAGAGGCTTATAAGCTTGTGCAATCGCACGCAATGCGCGCCTGGAAAGAGGAACTCGTCTTCTGTGACGAGGTTGCAAAGGACCCGCAGATTACCAAGCTGCTTACGCCGGAGAAGCTGGCGAAGACGTTTGATTACTCGCGCCAACTGGGCAATGTGGATGCGATATACGCGCGTGTGCTGGGTGAGAATTGAGCATGAATTTCACCGTCGCATTGACTGGCGCATCGGGCGCAATCTTTGGCCGCGAGCTGCTACGCAAGCTCGACGCGGATGTGCGCGTTGAGAAAGTGCATTTTGTTCCATCAGATAATTCGTTGCGCGTGCTGGCTGAAGAGCTTGAGTTGAGCGGGCGCACGCAGTTGCTGGAAAAACTTCTCGGCCACGCGCCGGTGAAAACCATCCAGATCTCAAACGATGACATCGGCGCAGCAATTGCCAGCGGGAGCTATCCGTCGAACGGAATGATCGTGCTGCCATGTTCGATGGGGACGCTTGCTGCGATTGCGAATGGATTTGCCGAGAAACTCATCGCCCGCGCCGCTGACGTTACGCTCAAAGAGCGGAGGCCGCTGATTCTGTGCGTGCGCGAGACGCCCTTCAACCGCATACACCTGCGCAACATGACGCTTGCCGCCGAGGCCGGCGCAACCATATACCCCGTCATCCCGACTTTTTACAACCATCCAGCCAGCTTTGACGACCTGGTCCGCCAGTACGTCGACCGTGTGCTCGCGCACATAGGTTTGCCGCAGAAGGACGCTTACATCTGGGGCAAGTGAGCGCTTATCGGCCGGATGATTCGATGAACTTGATAAATTCACGCGGCGTGAGAATTTGAATTTCGTTGTATTGTTTGAGAACCAAGAGATCCTTATCACCTGAGATGATCATTGATGCATTAGCAAGCGAGGCGCATTCAAGGATCATGTCGTCCTTCGGATCCCGACAGATTCCATGCAAGTTGTTTTTGATCTGTACGAATAGAATGGATTGAAAATAGAGGTCAAACATTTCATTAATATTTTCATGTGTCCAACCAAATTTTCCATGAAGTGTAGCGCGAATTTCATCTTGGATGGGCGCGCAGATCGCGACATCATGATGAGTCAATGCCTGCTCAATAGCCAGAAGCGGTGTTCCACGGAATTTCAGGGCTGAGATCCAGACGCCGGAATCAATAACAAGAATCAAGCTATGCGCTTTCTATTGCGAAAATTCCTGCTGCGAATTTCATCCACAAGATCTTCCACATCTGCTTCGGTATAGTTCCCGGCGACGCGTTTTGAAGCTTCTTTGTTAATCGCATCAAGCCGCTCCCGCATCTTGGTGAAATTATAGGCACGAAACGCCTCGCGAAAGAGCTCGCTGATGTTGCGGTTCTCAGCCTTTGCTGTGGCCTTCACGTTGCGCGCCAGTTCGGGCGGAAAGCTGATGGTGAAGACGTGTGAGTTGCGGGCGGACTTCTTGGTTTTGGCGGTAGAGGTTCTCATGGCAGGATTATTACATATTCGTACATTGTCGTACAGGGTTAAGTATGCACTTCCGTCTTGAACGCAAACGCAAAGAAGACCGCGATCAGCAGAAACGCGAAGCTCGCCAGATAATTCCAAGCCATTTTTTCTTTAAGAAAAGTAATCGCGAAGACGATGAAGACCACCAGGGTCACTGCTTCCTGAATGACCTTCAACTGAAATCCAGTGAAGTGCGTGTAGCCGAGCCGGTTAGCCGGGACTGCCAGGCAATACTCCGCAAGCGCAATGCCCCAGGCGACGAGCACGGCCTTCCAGAGCGGCCAGCCGTGGCCATATTTCAAATGACCGTACCAGGCAAATGTCATAAAAATGTTTGATGCGATTAAAAGCAGAACAGTGCTCATGGGGGTCCTCATAGTGAAAAAGTTTTTTGTCGGATACTATGCGCCAGTCCAGCAAAGTTGACCTGATTTTATGACGCTGAGCTTAAGTAATTAGTTTGAAGGATTGAACTTTCGCCTGCAGATCAGTATTGAGCGTTTGACAAAATTCATAACTTCGGGAATACTCAACCTAATGTCAGTGAACCTCCAGTTCGCAACGAACCCCATGGCCATGTGCATGTGTATGGACGGCGGGCGTGTGCCACTGGAGCAACGAATGCGTTAAGCGCAAACCTTCAGTTTCAGCACACGGCCCGAGTCCTCAGAGGATTCGGGCCTTTCGCTTTTTGCAGCCCTCTTCCTCTCGCCCCACAACCCATCAGCTACAAAGGAGAAAAACATGTCCGAAGCTCGCCAGCAGCATCTCGCCACACTCGCCGTCCACGCCGGTCAATCGCCCGATCCTGCAACAGGTTCGCGCGCAGTGCCTATTTACCAGACAACTTCGTACTTGTTTCAGGACGCCGACCACGCAGGGCGGCTGTTCGCGTTGAAGGAGTTCGGCAATATCTACACGCGCATCATGAACCCGACGACCGATGTGTTGGAAAAGCGCGTCGCCGCACTTGAAGGCGGAGTCGCAGGACTGGCCGTTGCATCGGGTCAGGCTGCGGAGACGCTCGCCATCACGACGCTGGCCAAGGCCGGCGATGAGATCATCTCGACGACATCGCTGTACGGTGGAACCTACAATTTGTTTCACTACACACTGCCGCGGCTCGGTATCACCGTGCGGTTTGTGGACGCTGACGATTTCGACGGCATTCGCGCGGCCATCAACTCGAAGACGCGCGCGCTTTACACCGAGACTCTCGGCAATCCCAAGCTTGACGTTGTTGATATTGAGAAGCTGGCAGCGATTGCGCATGAGAACGGTTTGCCGCTGGTTATCGACAACACAACGGCCTCGGCGGCGCTGGTGCGGCCGATTGAGCATGGGGCGGATATCGTTGTGAACTCAGCGACAAAGTTTCTCGGTGGCCACGGGACTACGATTGGAGGCGTAATCGTCGACGCCGGAAAATTTGATTGGGCTGCATCGGGTCGGTTTGCAGAGTTCTCCGAAGGCGACCCGAGCTATCACGGGCTAAGCTACACGGAGGCGTTCGGCAATCTCGCGTTCATTCTGAAGGCGCGCGTGCAGGGATTGCGCGATACTGGCGCGGCGCTCTCGCCGTTCAATGCGTTTTTGTTGTTGCAGGGCATTGAGACGCTGCATCTGCGCCTTGAGCGTCACTCGCAGAACGCTCTTGCTGTTGCGCAGCACCTGGCCGCGCACCCGGGCATTGAGTGGGTCAATTATCCGGGGCTCAGTGACAGTCCGTATTACAAGCGCGCGCAAAAGTATCTGCCCAAGGGACAGGGTGCGTTGCTGACGTTTGGAATCAAGCGCGGCTACGAGGCGGGCAAAAAGTTCATAGACTCACTCGAGCTTTTCTCGCTGGTCGCCAACATCGGCGATGCCAAGTCGCTGGTGATTCATCCGGCATCGACGACGCATCAGCAGCTTTCAAGCGAAGAGCAGAAGTCGACCGGCGTGACGCCGGAGCTGGTTCGTCTCTCGGTTGGCATTGAGGACATACGCGACATCATCGCTGACCTGGACCAGGCGATTGAGACAGCAAACGGCACACGGCCGCTGCACTATGAAAGCGAGCTGGCAACAAAATGAGCTTGATGATGGAGATCGAAGAGCAGAAGAATGCGGGCACTCATATCAGCGGCGTGGAGAGTCAGCGCCATGCCGCTGTCGGGCTGACGCCGACGTACGAAGGTGACTTTGTGCTTGATGGGCATCTGCCACTTGAGTGCGGACGGACGCTGGCACAGCCGACGCTTCACTACGCTGTCTACGGGCGGTTAAACACTGCGCGTGACAATGCGGTGCTGGTGTGCCATGCGCTCAGCGGATCGGCGCAGGTCGGTTCGTGGTGGCCTGAGCTCTTTGCGGATGGCGCGTTGCTTTCGTTGGAGCGCGATTGCGTTATCTGCATCAATCTCATTGGTTCTTGCTATGGGTCGACTGGTCCGTCGTCTGTCGACCCGGAGACCGGCAACGTCTATGGGCCGGACTTTCCGTTGGTCTCCGTGCGCGACAACGTCAATGCACAAGCGCAGCTCATCACTTCGCTTGGCATCAAGAAACTGCGTTTGGTGCTGGGCGGGTCGATAGGTGGAATGCAGGCGCTGGAGTGGTCGATTGCTTTTCCGGGGCGGGTTGAGCGCGCCATCCTCATCGGCGTTGCGCCGGTTCCTGCAACGGGGCTGGCTTTGAACCATCTTCAGCGGCATGCCATTCAGCAGGACCCGGCCTGGCTGGGTGGCCGCTACTCCAGCCTTGCACAACCAGAACAAGGGCTTGCCCTCGCGCGGCAGATCGCGATGCTCAGCTACAAATCGCCCAAACTTTTTGACGAGCGTTTTGGCCGCAAGCCTAACCGCAACGGGGAAGACCCGTGGGCGTTGGAGTTCGACGGTGGCGGGCTGACGGGTGGACGATTCGACATCGCCGGCTATCTGGACGAGCAGGGGCAGCGATTTATCAACCGATTTGACGCTAACGCTTACCTGGCGATTCTGCGTTTGATGGACACCTGGGATCCGGTACGGGTGTATCGCTCAGCGAATGAGGCTTTTAGCCGCATCGAGGCGAAGCTGACCATCATCGGCATCGCATCGGACCAGCTTTTCCCGGTGGAGAATGTCCGGAGCTTTGCCAATACAATTGAGGAGTCCGGAGCCGATGTCGAATACAAGGAAATGGCGAGCGAGCACGGGCACGATGCCTTCCTGGCCGAGCAGGCGGTGTTGCTCAAACTGCTTGCTTAGCCCCGGTTCTCAAAAAGATTTTTTATTCATTATTTATGGATTTCCGGTGAAAATCCAAAATTGGTGATGGGCGGGCTTTTTTTGATAAAAGTATTGACCTTCTCGCTTGTCAGGGGGCAGGCCTCTTTCTATAATCAACTTCAGCATTTGTAATAAAGCATGTATGCCGCCCTTACTGATTCCCAAACGTCAAAGTTGGAGATTGAGTGATCGGACGGGATAGTTTTTGCTAAAAGCAGATGCAGATGAACCATTTCCCATCCCGTAACTATCAGGAGTACTGAATGAAGAAGTTGATTATCGCCACGGTATTTGCAGTTGCCGGCTTGAGCCTGCTGGGTTCAAACTTGATGCCCGCAATGGCGCAAGACAACATTTCGATCAAGGACCAGGCAGAATACAACGCCTATTCGAATGCATCCACGCAGAGCGACCCGAGCGCCAAGGCTTCGTCGCTTGAGAGCTTTCTCGCCACCTACCCGCAGAGCGTGGTCAAGAAGATCGTATTGAACGATCTGATCGACACCTACCAGGGACTCGGCAACGGCGACAAGACCCTTGACGCGGCCACCCGCCTGCTTCAAGTGGACCCGAACAACCTGAAGGCCTTCTACATTTCAGTATTTGTACTGAAGAGCCAGAAGAAGTGGGATGACGCAGCCGCCACAGCGCAGAAGGGCCTGAACGCCAAGAAGCCTGTTGATGTGAAGGACGGCGAATGGAAGGACCAGACCGGCGCGGTGTATCCGCTCTTCCACTCTGCGCTCGCCTCGCAGGCGCTCAACTCCAAGAGTGATTACAAGACCGCCATTGCCGAGTTCAACACCGAGCTCCAACTGACCGCTGCCGACCAGACCAACAACGTGCTGATGGACATGCTGACCCTGGGCCAGACCTACGCCGACATGAAGGCGAAGGACCAGCGCGACCTGGTGAAGGCTTGCTGGTTCTATGCCCGCGTGTGGAACTTTGCACCGGCCAACTACAAGCCGAAGATTGAGCAGCAGCTCGAGGACTGGTACAAGAAGTACCACGGCAGCCTCGACGGTTTGAACGACCTGAAGCTTCAGGCGGCGAAGACCATGTTCCCCGGAAATATACAGATATCCAAGGCCAAGAGCCCGGCTGAGATTGTGCATGACCTCATCAC
>CAIMNN010000209.1 GCA_903842845.1 uncultured Acidobacteriaceae bacterium
GGCCGCGCACGCAGATTATTTTTCGATAACGGATACATACGACCCGCTCTCAAACCGGCGCGCGATCTATGACACGAGCTATGTGCTGCCGGCAGCGATGCTGGAGAGCTACGTGGAGAAGTGGCCAACGCCGGAACTGGAGAATTTTCGCTATATGCTGCGCAGCGGAATGATGGGCTGGACGTCGATAATGCTGGACACGACGGTGTGGACGAAGGAGCAGCACCAGGCGGCACGTGACGCGATCGCGCTGTACAAAAGCGAACTGCGGCCGCTGATACGCGACGCCGAGTTGTACCACGTGAGTGAACGTCCGAATGGTGAGCGTTGGGATGGGATGGAGTATTTTGACCCGATGCGCAGCAAGGGCGTGCTGTTTGCTTTCCGCGGCAGTGTGGCCGACCAGCCGACGCATAGTTTTGTTCTGCGCGGGTTGCGCGCGGATGGCATGTACAAGCTGCGCTTTGAAGACCACAGCTCGGCGGACCGTGTGGCGAAGGGCAGTGAGCTGATGGGAACAGGATTGGTTGTAAACTTACCGAAGCCGCACAGCAGCGAACTGGTATTTCTTGAAGAGGTTCGACAGTAATCGAAGGGAGCGGCAGGATGGTCGAGCGAGTGCAGAATTACGCAGGCAAGCGCGCGTTGGTAACTGGCGCGGCGCAGGGAATCGGGCGCGCGATAGCCGAAGAGCTGCACCGTCGTGGAGCCGAGGTATTGCTGCTCGACCGCAAGGCGGAGAAGGTGGCAGCGTTTGCGGCGGAGCTGAACGCGTTGCGCGATGGAAGCGCTGCGGCACATGTTGTCGACCTGACCGATGCGGAAGCGATAAAAAAAATTGGAGCGGAGCTTCACAGCGCGAAGAAGACGGTCAACCTGCTGGTGAACAATGCGGGCGTCGAGTTGGACCTGTCGATAGAGAAGTTGAGCAGCGCGGACTTTGACCTCATCATTGCAGTGAATTTGCGCGCGCCGTTCCTGATGGTGCAAAGTTTGCTGCCGTGTTTTGCGGAAGCGGGCGGGGCGATCGTGAATGTGAGCTCGATCCATTCGACGCATGCATTTTTGAATGCGATTCCATATGCGGCGTCGAAGGCGGGGCTGAATGCGATGACACGCAACCTTGCACTGGAGCTTGCACCGCGGCACATCCGAGTGAACGCAGTTGCGCCGGGTTATATTGATACGGCGATGTGGGATGAGTGGTTGGCTTCATCGCCCGACCCGGAGAAGTTGGCGCGCGAGACGACGGCGTTGCATCCCTTGGGGCGGCGCGGATTGCCAGGAGATGTCGCGCGCATGGTGGCGTATTTGGGTTCGGATGAGCCGGAGTGGATTACCGGAACAGTGACGGTCATCGATGGCGGACTGACGCTGCGGGCGCATCCTTAATAATGAACTGACTATTGCAGTACGACGTTCAGCTCCTTGCCGTCATAATGAACTTCCTTGTTCCAGGTAGATGGAGGCTGCGCGCCTTGTCCGTGTTTGTTGTCAACGAGAACGACATGGAAGATCTGCGTGGGCTGCATGCCGGGGAAACTTCCGGTGCGTGTGCTTAGTGTGAGCGTTGATGCTTTGTCATTCCAGTGCATTGGAATGAGCGCGTAGAGACCTTTTTCGTAATCGTAGTTGTCGCCCTCATCCTCATAAAGAGTGAACTCTCCATCAGCGCCGCGATAGATACGCAGCTCGATCGGCTCGCCGGGTTTCTCGCCGGCGTACTCGATCTCAGGACCAAGAGGCAGAATGGAGCCCGCGCGAATGTAGAGCGGGATGCGGTCGAGAGGTGCCGAGGCAAGAATGCGCTGGTCGCCGATGAGGGATTCGCCACTCCAAAAGTCGTACCAGCGAACGGCGGGCGGCAGATAAACGAATCGGCTTGTTGCGCCTTCGGTTGTGACCGGGTTGACGAGGATGGAAGGGCCGAACATGAATTGGTCGCCGATATCGCGCACCTTGAGGCTGGTGCGCCAGTCCATCACGAGCGGGCGCTGGATGGTGTAGTCCTCGTTTGTCACACGCCAGGCGAGTGAGTAAATATAGGGCAGCAGCCGATAGCGGAGCTTGTCATAGGCGATGAGCGTTGGCGTTTGCGCGCCGTAGCTGAAAATTTCGTTGGTGTCGTTGGAACGATGGCCGTGAGTGCGGAAGAGGGGCGAGAAGACGCCGAACTGATACCAGCGTGTGTAGAGCTCCTGGTAGGAGGTATCGCGTGTGTCGCGCTCATAAGGCCAGCCATAGCCGGCGATGTCGGTGGTCCAGTAAGGAATACCTGAGACGGAAAAGTTGAGGCCAGCGGGAATCTGGCGCGCGAAGGTCATGAAGGTGCCGTAGACGTCGCCCGACCAGGTAGTGGACGCGTTGCGCTGCTGGCCTAAAAAAGCGGAGCGGGTCAGGATGAAGACACGCTTCTTGTCGGTGGTTGCGCGCCAGTGTTCATAGATGCCCTGCGTGTGCATGAGCGGAAAAACGTTTGTGTAACGCGCGCCGTTGCCGATGGAAAGTTGGCGGTCGAAGAGCGCGACGTCGCTTGCGCCGTTGTTTGTCTCGGGTTCGGAGCTGTCGAGCCAGAAGCCATCCCAGCCCTGAGAGAAGATCTTGCCGATGAGCAGGTCCCAATACGCATCGCGTGCCTTGGGATTGGTCGCGTCGTAATCGGGCGTGCCGTCAATTGTTAAGCCCTGCTGCTTGAGCTGCTGAAAATTTTTTGAAGCTGGGTCCATGACAGCCCAAAGAGAGATCATGGCGTGAATGTGTTCTTCATGTAGTTGCTTCAGCGCCAGCGGAATATCCGGTTGCGGTTTCAGGTACTCGTCGGTGAACTCGGGGTCGCCCTGATGCTTCCACCAGAACCAGTCCTGCACGATGAAGTCCAGCGGCACATGTTCTTTGCGGTATTCGCCGCCGATGTCGAGCAACTGCTGCGCGGATTTGTAGCGGTCCTTGGATTGGATGAATCCGTAAGCCCACTCGCCGAAGAGCGGCGCATGGCCGGTCATCTGGCGATATTGATGAATGATCTGGTCGGGCTCGGGGCCGTAGAAGAAGTAGTAGTCGATAGCGTCTGCGGCAACTGTGGTGAGTTTGAGCTCGGTTGCAAAGCGATTGTCGAAGTACGAGAGGCCTGCGGTGTTCCACAGAATACCGTAGCCGTTCGACGAGATGAGCATGGGCAGCGCGACATCCGTATTGGCTTGGCCAAGTTCGATGAGTGTGCCGCGATAATTGAAGGCTCCGTTCTGGTGCTGGCCGAGCCCGTAGAAGCCTTCCTGCGCGGCCGGCGTGAAACGGTCGTTGACGTGATAAACCTTTTCGCCGTTGATGGTGTCGGCGACATACTCGCGCGGTTTGAATCCACGTTCGGCGAGGAGGGTTGAGCCCGCGGCGTCCTTGATGGTCAGCTCTCCCTCGGTGAGGCCGATGGTGAGCTTCAAAGTCGAAGTGGTGATGGTTGCTTCCTTTGGGCCGCTTGAAAATTCGAACGGGACAGGCTGGCAGGGAGATGTAATCCATGGTTGCAGTGGAGAGGCCGCGGTTGGATTGTCGGGGCCGGCAA
>CAIMNN010000210.1 GCA_903842845.1 uncultured Acidobacteriaceae bacterium
GGACATCCTCAGATGGAGCGGCCGGGATTCGAATCACCCTTGTGTGCCACGAGCACGAATAGAAGTCTGTCGGCAACTATTCGCAAATACCGCTGGACAGGTGCGGGCTTTTTCATAGAAGAATGACATTTCATTGTGATGGTTGGATTAGTTATCCGTCGAGGTCGACGAGAGTTACGGGGCCGGTGGGTTGGCCGAGGAAGCGGGAGCCGAGGCGCTCGAATTTTTCGACGGAGTCGGTTGCGAAGAAGCGGAGTTCGGTGGGGTCGGTTGATTTGCGATTTTGGAAGCGCGCGGCGACGGCGGCGGCGGTGGCTTCGGCGGAGTCGATGACGCGGATGCCTGCGGGGACGGCTTTTTCAATAAGCGGACGAATGAGCGGATAGTGTGTGCAGCCGAGGAGGAGCGTGTCGGGTTTCATGCCGAGAGTGGCAGCCTGGGCGAGAAGTTCGGCGAGATAAATATTTATGACTTCGGATGTGACGGGGTGATCGGTCCAGCCTTCTTCAACGAGTGGGACGAGAAGCGGGCAGGCTTTTTCGAGAGCACGGAGGCCGAGGGCGCTGCACGCTGTTGCGTACGCGTGGCTTTGCACGGTGGCGTCGGTAGCGATGACGAGGACGTCGCCAGTTTTAGTGGCGGCATGCGCGGCGGCTGCGCCGGGAGTGATGACGCCGAGGACGGGGACGGAGACAGATTGCTCGATGGCGTCGAGTGCGAGCGCGCTGGCGGTGTTGCATGCGATGACGAGGAAGCCGGCGTTCTGCTGCTCGACGAGGTAGCGCGCGCTTTCAACCGCGTAACGTGCGATGGTGCGGCGCGACTTTGAACCGTAGGGGAGGCGGGCCGAGTCGCCGATGAATGCGTAACGCGAGACGGGATTGTGCGCGGCGAGCAGCGCGTGCAGAACGGTGAGGCCGCCGAAGCCGGAATCAAATACGCCGATGGTTTTGCTGGTTAGGCTCATCGCTTTGCTTTCTTCTTGGTTGGGAACGCGGGCTTGACGCGTGGAGTGGGCTTGACGGGTTTGGCGGCTGGTTTTGTGCGAGGCTTCAGTGTTTCGGTTGGCGCGTCGAATTGTGCGGTGAGATAAGTTTGCGTGAGGTCAGCGTGACCGGAGAGAGTGGGGCGCAGTTCCCCATCGACGAGGAAACGCACTTGCGCGATGCGTGGAATGTTGGCGTGAATGGTTGCGCAGATGGAGTTGAGAGTGAGCATCTCTGGCTCGATGCCGGAGGGATGATTATTGGCGAATGCGCCGGTGAGATTGATGACGGCGAGGAGGGGTGCGGAGTCAGAATTTTTCTTTTGCGCGTCGCTGGGGACAGGCATGAGGAAGACGTTGAGGACGGCAGCGCTGCCGCCGGGGACGGGATGGGTGCTGTCGGATGCGGAGTAGATCTCAAAAAGTTTTTGGAGCAGTGCGTGTGCGCGTGCGGAGTTGTCAACGGGAAGCGGGAGCGAGTACTGCTGCGGGCGGAGGCTGCCGTCGTCGTCGCCGGCGACGTAGAGGGTTGCGGTTTCAGCGGGTGCGACCTCGGGAGCTTTGGTGGGAGAGGAGTCCTCACCGCGGAGGAGACGCTCGTGGTCGTTGCGGCGAAGTTTCCAGACGAGGAAGCCCATGCCGAGTGTGGCGATGAGCAGAACGGCGAAGATTATTTTTTGGTAGCGCGGGATCATCAGCGATGTGCCTCCGCGCGCCACTCGATGAGCGCTGTTGCGAGGAGGTCGGCGATGTGCGCCTGGTAAGCGGCGTCGGTGAGAGCCGCGGCAGGCTTGCCTTCTTCAGCAGCGGGGTTGGCTATCTCGATTGCGATGGCGGGGCAGGTCATGCTGTCGAGGCCGCGAAGATTGATGCGCGCGAGCGTGACGGGAATGCCGGCCTGAGTGAGTGCGCTGTTGACGCTGGCGGCGAGCGCTGTGCTCTGCTGCACATAGGGCGATTGCGCAGTGCGCCATGCAGCGAGCTTTTGGTCGCGCGCGGGAGTGAGCGATGAGATGAAGAGATGGACGCCGGTGCCGCTGGAGGTTGCGTGCAGGATGATGCATGCGGAGGCGGAGGCGCGGTTGGCGATTTCAGCGCGCTGGTCGGCGTCGATGGTCTTGTCGGCTTCGCGGGTAGTGGTGACCTCAATGCCGCGGGCTCCGAGGAGTGAACGGAGACGAACGCTGAGAGCGAGAGTGATGTTTTTTTCGAAGGTGGTTGCGTTGATGCGCGCGCCGGAGTCGTCGCCGCCGTGAGCTGCGTCAATGAGGACCATGTAACGCGGCGCGGGGGCTGGCGGTGCGGATTGCGCGCTGATTGCGGCGTAAGAGTTTAGGAACAAGCAAAACAAAATAATAAAAACGACGCAGGGGCTAAAGCCCAGTGATATTTTTCGGCAACTAATGGCACGGCTGAAGCCGAGCCCCTTCACAAAGCACGAAGAGAAGATTGTTGTATCCCACCCTTTCCGCATAAAGCGCGGAAAGGATGGGGCACGTAACGAGAAGCTTTGATTTACCCCGGTCCCCAAGTGCAAGGGACCGGGGGCACCCGACGCGTTTTGGGTGAGGCGAGATTCTGCATTAATCGAGCGCATAGATGGCGAGGCCACTCAAGAGCTTGGGGAAGAAATCGGTTGATTTTTGCGGCATCACTTCGCCGGCGAAGGCGACCTCGCGGAGCTGCTCCATGGAGACGGGGTTGGTGAGGAAGGTGATGTCGGCTTCACCGCGGCGGGGCTGGTCGACGGCTTCGGCGGCGTCGCGGAGATAACGAATGTTGGTCTGCTGGCGAACCATTTCTTCATCGAGGCCGAGGATGCGGTCGAGGAGGATGGTGTGGAGGTGCGTGAGGTCGAGGTTGCGCTGACGAGTGGGAGTGTCGGCGAGGGCCTTGTCGATCTCTGCGGATTTGGAGCGGAGAAGATGCGCGGCGTCGCGCGTGACGGCGATGAAGGCAGTTCCCGTTTCTTTTGAGAGCAGGTCCATATAGGTTGTTGCGTCGGCGTGCTTGAGCCTGGTGATTTCAAAGTAGCGCTCGGCAAACTTGAGGAAATTGATGGCGTCGAAACCTGCGAGCGAGTGAACGACGCGGTGCGTGGGGAGAATGACGAGGCCATCGGAGTCCATATTGACGAAGGTCATCATGACGGCTTGCTCGGGCCATAGCGGCTGAGGGAGTTCGCTGGCGCTGCGCTCGGTGTGTGCGGCGGGGTTGGCGGGTGCGTGTTCCTTTGAATAATTGAGCGCGGTCTCGTAGCGGTGGTGGCCGTCGGCGATGATGAGTTTTTTGTCGGCCATTTGGGTGATGAGTTGGTTGATGATTGCCGGCTCATTGACGCGCCAGATGCGATGGAGCACGCCGTATTCGTCTGTGACTTCGCCGTCAGCGGCGGTGGTGGAGTCGAAGAGGAGCTGGTCGACGGAGCCGGCGGGGTCCGAGTAGAGCATGAAGATCTGACCGAAGTGGGCGCGGGTTGCCTTGAGGAGATTGAGACGGTCGCCCTTGGGCTTGGAGAGGGTTTGCTCGTGACGATAGACGACCTTGTCAGAGTACTCGTGGACCTGGCCGATGGCGATGAAGCCGCGACGCTCTTTGATGATGGAGGTGCCGGGAACGGTGAAGCGCTGCGAGTAAGCGAAGACGCAGGGGTCCTTCTCCTGTATGAGCACGCCCTCTTTGCGCCAGTCGTTCAGGCTTGCGGCGGCGCGGGTGTAGACGCTTTCACCGCGCTCGGCGTCGAATAGTTCAGGGAGGCCGAGGATGATACGGACGAGGTTGTAGGGGCTTCGGTCGTAGTAGGCCTGCTGCATGGAGGGCGAGATCTTGTCGTAGGGTTGAGTGGCGACGTCTTGCAGTTTGACCTTGCCGAGGTTGTAACGCCATGCGCGAAATGGAAAGATGCGGGCCATGCTGGGTATTTCTCCGTTCACCCAAAGAATGAATGCCCGCGCGATGAAGAATGTGCAGGCTTAGAGATGATTGTATCGCAATGGTTTTTACCTGATGAAAGGCCTGGTGCGATGACGTGCACTGCCTCTTCCTTTCGTGCTAACATCCTCAGCACGTGGAGGTCTCGGCTGAAACGGCCACATTCCCTGTTACCCTGGCCGGGACTGGAGAGTCTATATATATGGATATGAGGCGTGCGCTGATAATCGTGCTTTTCATCGCCGGGTTACTGGCACCAGCGGCGGTGTGCGCGCAAGAAGACCCGCTGAACAAGGTTCATGTAACGGAGCAGGGCGCAACGCCCGACCCGAATGCCGCTCCGAAGGGCGCTGAGAAGGCTCCGCTCATCGGTAAGGATGCGATGCGCGTTCGTCCGGGTGAGTTGATGCGCGTTGACGTGGACCTGGTGCTGATACCGATAACTGTGACCGACCCGATGAACCGGCTGGTCACGGGGTTGGAGAAGGAAGACTTCACGGTTTACGAAGGCGGCGTGGAACAGAAGATGAAGAGCTTCAGCAACGAGGATGCGCCGGTGTCTATCGGCGTGATCTTCGACCTGTCGGGTTCGATGAGCTCAAAGTTGATACGCGCGCGCGAATCGATATTGAGGTTCATGAAGACGGCGAACCCGCAGGACGAGTTTTTTGTAATCGGCTTCAACGAGCGGCCGGAGCTGATTGAGGATTTCACAAATTCGATAGAGACTATTCAGGAGCGGCTGGCGACGGTGCGCAGCGGCAAGCGGACGGCGCTGCTGGATGCGATCTATTACGGCGTGCAGAAGATGAAGGACGCGCGGCATGAGCGCAAGGCGCTGCTGGTTGTCTCCGACGGCGGCGACAACAACTCGCGCTTCACAGAGGGCGAGGTGCGCTCGCAGGTGCGGGAATCGGATGTGCAGATCTATTCGATAGGAATTTTTGACCCCGAGGCTGCGACACCGGAAGAGCGCGCAGGGCCGGAGCTGCTGAACGAGTTGTGCGAAGAGACGGGTGGACGGCTGTTCCGCGTGGACGACATCGCGGAGATGGGCGACATTGCGGAGAAAATTTCGACCGAGTTGCGCAACCAGTATGTGGTCGGCTACCGGCCGCACGATCTGCAACATGACGGCAAATGGCGTAAAGTAAAAGTGAAGCTGGTTCCGCCCGCGGGACTGCCACCACTTACCGTTCATGCACGCACTGGATACTATGCGCCGCTCCACTAATACCAGAAAAATAATCAGCATGCTCTTTGTCTCGCTGCTTTTTGCCGCGCCCGCAGTTGTACGCGCACAACAGCAGAAGCCAACGCTACCGAGCGTGGACAGCGACCCTGCGCGCTCACCTGACCCGGAGACACCGACGCAACCTGAAGATGAGATACACAAACAGGGCAAGGGGTTCGTGTTGCAAACGGAAGTCGAGGAGGTGGTGTTGAACATCACCGTGCTCGACGGCAAGCAGATGGTGCAGAACCTGAAGGGCGATAATTTCCGCATCTTTGAGGACGGCGTCGAGCAGAAGATACTGAGCTTCCAGCATGTGGATGTGCCGGTGTCGATAGGAATTGTGGTGGACAACTCGGGCTCGATGATGCGCAAGCGCCCGGCTGTGAACAAGAGCGCGCTTGACCTGATACTTGCGTCGAACCCTGAGGATGAAGCGTTCATTGTGAACTTTGCCGATGAGGCGTTCATCGACCAGGATTTTACTTCGGATGTGAACAAGCTGAAGGAAGGCCTCGGGCATATTGAATCGCACGGCGGCACGGCACTTTATGATGCGGTGGTTGCCTCGGCGGACAAGCTGGCAATGGACGCGAAGCGCGGCAAGCAGGTGATCATCATCATCACGGACGGCGAGGACAATGCGTCGGAGGTGAATCTGGAGCTGGCGATCGGACGCGTGCAGCAGCTTTCAGGGCCGGTTATCTATTCGATCGGATTGTTGTTCGGCGACGAGATGAGCCACACGGAGATGCGCCATGCGCGGCATGCGTTAGAGATCCTCAGTGCGGAGACGGGCGGAGTAGCGTACTTCCCGAAGTCGATGGAAGAGGTGGACCAGATTGCGGCGGAGGTGGCGCGCGATATCCGCAGTCAATATACGATCGGTTACCACTCGACGAAGCCATCGAACGTGCCAGGGTTCCGCAAGATTGCAGTTGAGGCGAGTGCAGCAGGCGGCGGCAAGCTGACGGTGCGGACGAGGACGGGATATTTCCCGGGGCCGGCGAAGAAGAAGAAGACGCAGAGCAACCTGACAAGCAAATAAATTCAAGCATTAGAAAAACCGCCCGAGGAGAAATCCCCGGGCGGTTTTGTTTTTGGTTTTGGTTAGTCGACGGAGTTTTCGAGTTCCGCGATGTACTCGACCACGGCTTCGGACCAGCCGTCGACGTGGGTCCAGGGGCCGTAGCCAACGCCGTTCTTGAAAGAGGCGACGTTGATGACGTATCCCTTACCACGGGGCGCGCCGACCTGGTCGTGAGACTGCTCGTCGGTGATGACGATGAGGCGATCGTAATCGCGACACTCGCCTTCTACCTGAGAGAGCGCACGGCCGAAGTTGGTTCCGCCGTGAGGCTGGTTCTTGTTGAGCGCGTCACGCAGAGCCATTCCGCGACGCGCGGGAACACGCTTGGCCTCGTCAGAGAAGGTGAAGATGGTGACCTTCTCCGCGATCTCGCGCAAGAGAATTGCGAGACCGTAAGCGGCGTCGGTGCGGCGCATCTCAGAACGGCGTGAGAGCGTCGCCTCCATGGAGCCGGAGACGTCGACGAGCAAGAGAGTGTGCCCGGCGAGAGTTCCGGCGCGGCCTTCAAGCGAGCGGTACATTGCCTTCTCGAGCTCCTCTTCCCACTGAGGCGCAACACGCGCAGCAGCGAGAAAACGGAAAGGGAGAACGCGCGCGGTCTTCATCTCGGCGAGTGCGTCGAAGACGAACTTCTCGTCGACCTGGGCCTGATGCAGGTTGCGCAGGTTGCGGAGCAGAGCGAGCGCACCGAGACTACGCTCTGCGAGCAGACGCTCCCAGACATCGCGCTTGGCGGAACCTGCTTCGCCACCAGCACCTTCACCGCGACCGGACTCAGAGAGTGCGACCTCCCAGGTGTCGGGCGTGGCGAGCTCGTTGGCGACGAGGCGCTTCCAGAGCTCGGCCTGCGCATCGTTGAGAGGCTTGGCGTGAGAGAGGAAAAGCACGTCGCGGAGGCGAACGACTCCGGCACGGTCATACTTGGCCAGCTGGTACTCGTCAAACTTGACGAATGCGGCGGCGAGACCCTTCTTGACCTGCGCAGAGAGAGGCTGCTTTCCGCCGGCCCAGTAGATGGCGACGAACTCGGCGAGCTCATCGGCACGCTGGATGACGCGCTCGAGTGTTTCAGCGACGAGCGCGCTATGCGTAGCGTGACGAGCCATCTCGCGAACGAGTAGCAGAGGCACGTGACGGAGCTTCATCTTCTCGCGCGCTTCAACGGCGAGCGCGGCGACACAGTCGGCATCGACCTTGGGGACGAGTTCAGCGACGCGGCCGGCGATCTCGACGCCGTCCTCGTAGAACTGGTTCTCCCAGAGCATGCAGGAGAGGACGGAGCGGCGCAGTTCCTGCTCGGCGGTGAGCCGCTTGGCAGGCGCGCCCTCGTGAGTGCGGGGGCGGTGCTTGAGGTTCAGAATGTTCATGCGCATGGTGCGCCTCACTTTCAGGTCATGAGAAGGATAAACTGCCGGGGAAAAATCGGGAGCGGAATGGCATCAGCCAGCCGTGAAATTCATCGCGGATGGCAGGCAGGGTTCGAACCTGCGGCCTACCGGAAGTAACCGTGCCCTGCGCCACCGGCAGTTTATGTTTTGGCGGAGAGGTTCGCTCTCCGCGAGTTTGAGTTAGAGGATGTGGTCGGCTTTTGCGGCCTCGTCGTCCTCGAATTCGTCATCATCCACGGGCGCGATAGCCGGAGTTACAGGCTTGCGCACGTTGAAGCCGGCGGTCTTGCGCGAAACGCGGGTCGGAGCGACATCGATTGCAAGCTTCTGCATCTGCTCCCAGCCTGGGAGGTTCTTGTCCGAGTAGAGAGTGCACTCGTAGACCGTGAAGGAGAGCTTCATGGTCGGGCTCACATTGCTGCAGAGCACGATGAGCTCGGATTCGCGATAGCCGGTGATGATGTGCCCCCAAGAGCAAGTGCGGCAGAGATGCCTGTTGCCGGTGGGGGTTCCGTTTCTCACCTTGGTTAAATGCATGGTCGTTTTTCTACCGGTGGTGCCGGAATTTTTTGTGCAGCAAATCCAGAGTACTCACATCCTAACTTTGGACAGAGTAGGGTCGGTTGAGTTCATTAAATCCAAATGCAACCAGACTGGATTTGCTTTTTTCAGCCGGGGAACAAGCGGGGCGGTAAAGGCGTCTTAAGCCACTGGACAACTCGTAATTGCTTACGAGGCAGGATTCGAACCTGCGTCTCCCGCGTAACAGGCGAAGTAACCGTTCCCTACACCACCGGCTGAAGTTGTTGTTGCCGCGCACACAAGGAGCGCGGAGAGTGAGAAAAGTTGCAGCCGGGGAAAAAGCGAGTACAGACGTTTTACGGCGCTCTGCCCTTGAGCTACTGCCCTTTAGGGGCAAGCGGGACTCGAACCCGCAACCTCCGGCTTATCAGGCGAAGTAACTGTGCTCTACGCCACCGGTTGATGTTATTGGATGTTATATACCTCGGTGATATGTTATCGATCCAAGATACACGTCAGGTGTTGGCCGCGGATAACATATCCGCAGCGGCGAATTGATTGCGAGCGCGCAACCGCGTGAAGTTCTTCGAGGGAACAAGCGGGGGCGGGTGTGTTCAATTTGGAGTTGAGGAACCCGGCCTCTTCACCACTCGAAGCGATACGGGCGCGGAAATGCGCGTCAGTATTGGCTAAAGCGATTGATTGCTGGATGGTTGATGTTGCGCAGGAAGCTTAGCCGGAGTGGGCTAGCTGAAATATGGTAGCGCCCGGCAGCCGGATGTGCTCTGAATGAGCGCTTCCTGCCATGGATACGAATTGTGATCCGTCAATTTCATCGGGCGTTTTCTCCTACGCAGATGTTACTGTGCCATAACTCCGACCTCAAATGCAAGCGAAATTGATAAATATTATGAATTTATTTTTCGTGATGTTATGCCGGCGCGCGCGCACAAGCCAGCCCTGTTCTCCACCGGACGGCAGTTCCCCGCCCCAGCCCGCCCGTGTACACTGTTCTGCGGTATGAAGACAAATAAATCCACACTCCGTGTCTCGCGCGATATCACTTCTTTGGTCGGCTCAACGCCGATGCTTGAGCTCAGCCGCGTGCTGAAGCCGAACTCTGCTGCGATATTCGCCAAGCTTGAGTTTTTGAACCCCGGCGGCAGCGTGAAGGACCGCGCGGCGCTTGGGATGATATTGGACGCGGAGGCACGCGGGCTGTTGAAGCCGGGCTCGACGATAGTTGAAGCGACGGCGGGCAACACCGGCGTCGGCCTCGCGCTGATCGGCGTGAACCGCGGGTACAAAGTTGTGCTGTTTGTGCCGGAGGGGTTTGCCGAGGAGAAGTGCATCCTGATGCGCGGCTTTGGTGCGCAGGTGACACGGACGCCGGTGGATGAGGGAATGGCCGGCGCGATACGCGCGGCGAAGGCGGCGGGCGAGTCGATACCGGGTTCGTTTACGGCGCTGCAATTTCAGAATCCTGCGAACCCGCAGTATCACCACGACACGACGGCGGCCGAAATTTGGGAGCAGATGGAAGGGCGTGTGGATGCGTTTGTGGCCGGCGTTGGCTCGGGCGGAACGTTCAGCGGCGTGGCGCGGTTTTTGAAGGGGAAGAATCCGAAGTGCGTGACGGTGGCGGTGGAGACGCAGGGTTCGATATTGCAGGGCGGCGAGCCGGGGAAGCATCGCGTTGAGGGCATTGGCGTAGCGTTTATTCCGGGGACGTTTCATAGCGATGTGTGCGACCGCGTGATGATGGTGAACGACGAGGATTCGTTTGCGATGGTGAAGCGGTTGGCCTGCGAAGAAGGACTGCTTGGCGGGTCGAGCTCGGGGGCTGCGATATTTGCTGCGGTTGCGCTAGCGGCGGAGCTGGGCGCGGGCAAGCGCGTGGCGACGATTATTCCTGATTCGGCGGAGCGGTATTTGTCAAAGAAGATATTTGAGGGTGGGGTTTAAACACCCAAGTTACATTTCCTTTTCCCATCTGCGCTGCTTGATTGAAAGCGAAGGAGAAGAGTGCTAAGATTTGGAGTGTGGCATATATGTCACATTGCTTGGCGCTCGACTGTGGATGGAAGCCAAGCCAAAAGTATTACTCATTTGCCAAACCGAGGACGGCCGCGAGCTGCTGGTCGAGTGGCTGAACACATTGGACCGGCCAACACGGGCAAGAATTCGCGTGAGGATAGACCGACTGGAAGATGGACTGTTCGGAGACGTAGAACCTGTGGGTGAGGGAGTTTCCGAACTTCGCATGGATTTTGGTCCGGGATACAGAATCTATTTTGCGTTGCGTGGAGATGAGGTTCATCTTCTACTCGGGGGAGACAAACAGACGCAGGTCAAGGTCATTCGACGGGCAAAGGAGGTGTGGAGGGATCATGAATAAGAGCGTTTCATACAAAGCCAATCTCTATGAGTCACTGCTCGATGCGGAAGAGGCGTCGGCGTATTTGAATGCTGCGCTGGAGGATTCACAGGAAGCCTTTTTGAAGGCGCTGAAGAATGTGGCGCAGGCGCGGCAGATGGCTGATGTTGCGAAAGAAGCTGGTATTCGGCGCGAGACACTTTACCGCGCATTTTCAGCCGAGGGGAATCCTACGATTGCGACGTTGTCATCGGTGCTGAACGCGCTGGGGATGAAGATACAGATTGCGAGCATGATGGAGCAGGGCAAGCGGAGTGTGGCGGGCAGTCGGCGTTGATTCAACATCGAT
The DNA here is from genome assembly GCA_903842845.1 of uncultured Acidobacteriaceae bacterium. Taxonomy (GTDB): domain Bacteria; phylum Acidobacteriota; class Terriglobia; order Terriglobales; family Acidobacteriaceae; genus CAIMNN01. Next base: position 10,877 of record CAIMNN010000210.1, read on the forward strand.
TCAGCGGAGCGGTATTTGTCGAAGAAGATATTTGAGGGTGGGGTTTAGGTTGCCAACAGCTTGCAACTTTCCAAATCACAGACCCAAATTAAAGACGAAATGAATCGTCGTGATCACGCCAGTTGGTTTTCCGTTGATGAGGAATGGCTTGTATTTATAGTGCCTAACCCCATCGAGAGCCGCGCCTTTTAAGAGATCGTTACCTGAGCTATAAATCAGATCAACGACTGAACCGTTTTCATCGATCGCAGCAAACATGACAACAGTTCCCTGTATTCTATGCGACATTGCATAATCGGGATAAATGACATCGGTTTTGTGTTCGATATTCCCAACGGCGTCGACGCTGGAAATGACTAAGTAGTCAGGATGCGCCTTGCACATCGCTATGACGATGGGTGAATCGGGTGATGGACTTTCCGGAGTAGGCGGCGGCGGTGGCGCAACTAGCAACTGGGCTAATGCCGCTTTTGGCAACGCCTTTGGATAGATGAGCGGAATCAAGATAACTAGTGCCGCAACACTAAAGGCGACAAATGCGAATACTAGAGCAAGCAAAATAATAATTTTTTTCATGCCTAGAAAAATACCAGATTCCGCGCAGGGCAGCTTGGGAATTCGGTGTAATTAAGACTTTCGTGCGGGGTTCCCTGAACGGGAGCGGGTGGTGGGGCGAGCGGACTCGGATGGTTCCTTTGGTGCGGAGGAGCGCGGGCGGATGCCGCAAATGTGAGCCAAGCGCGCTAAGATAACCTCAGACGACGATGGCGACCCAGACAAAAGATTATTACGCGATACTCGGTGTGAAGAAGACGGCGACTGCGGAGGATATCCGCAAGGCGTTCCGCAAACTTGCGCGCAAGTACCATCCGGACGTGAACCCGAACGACAAGAAGGCCGAGGAGAAGTTCAAGGAGCTGAGCGAGGCCAACGACGTACTGAGCGACGAGAAGAAGCGCAAGGTGTATGACGCGGTTGGGTTTTACAGCGACCAGATAGACCCGGCGCAGGCCGAGGCGTATGCGCGTCAGCAGGGCGGCGGGCAGCCTCCGGTGGATTTTGGCGGGTTTGATTTTTCGGGCTTTCAGCCGGGCGCTGGCAGCGGTGGCGGACATGCAGGCGGCGGGAGCCAGAACTGGGGCAGCTTCAAGGATATTTTCAGCGGCATCTTCAGCGGCGCGCAGGAGCAGCAGGCGCGGCCGCGCGGTCCGCAACAGGGGACGGACCTGGAGTACCAGGCGACGGTGGATTTTTGGGCGGGCGTGCGCGGCGGGCAGGCGCGGCTGACGGTGCACCGGCAAGAGACGTGCCCGACGTGCAAGGGCCAAGCGCAGACCGGCGGTCCGCAGCAATGCCACGAGTGCAACGGCACGGGCCAGGTGACGCAGATGGGCGGGCGGATGAAGTTCAACATTCCATGCCCGCGCTGCAATGGAACGGGGCGGACGACGTCGAGTTGCGGCACGTGCCACGGCGAAGGGCTGGTAAGCCGCAGCGAGCAGGTTGAGTTCCGCATTAAGCCGGGGACGCGCGACGGGCAGCGGATACGTTTGCAGGGCAAGGGCAACGGCGGAGTGAGAGGCGGCGCGGCGGGCGACTTGTACGTGATTGTGCGCACGGGGACGCATCCGGTGTTTACCAGAGTGGGCGATGATATTCAGTTGAAGGTTCCGGTGACGATAGCTGAGGCGAGCCTGGGCGCGAAGGTGGATGTGCCTACGATAGATGGGCGGGCGCAGTTGAAGATTCCGCCGGGGACGCAGAGCGGACAGAAGCTGCGGATGCGCGAGCGCGGCGTGGAGAATGCGCAGAGCCCGAGCGTGCGCGGCGACCAGATCGTAACCGTTGATGTGGTTGTGCCGGTATTGAATGACGAGCGCAGCAGAGAAATCATGCGCGAGCTTGCGAAGTTGAACAATCAGGACCCGCGGGTGGAGCTGTTCAGGAAGGTGTAGTGATGAGATTTACTTTTTCGCTAAAAGTAATTTCGCTATGCACTATTCTCGCGGCCTTGCTGGTGATGAACATCTCAATGGTTGCTCAGAAGCATCAAGCAGCCACTCATTTTGAAGAGAGCTATGTTTGCTCCATGCTGCGAGAACCGATTGGAGAACATATTCCGCAAAAAGGTGAGGGACAGGGTGAGATCAATTATAGAAACTCACTTTTGAAAATGCAGGAGATGTGGTGTTCGAGCACCAACCATTCGCCGGAAGAAAAATTGCAAGCAGCAGATGCAATGGCTGTCGCGTGGAAGGGTTTATGGGACCAAGAGAATCCTTGGAACGCTAGCTTTCATGAATCGGGAGCGTTTGACCTGCTTATTTTGATGGGCTTGACGCATCAAGTGCCAAAGCCACTCAAAGATGACAAGGAGTTCCTTAAGCTCTGGATACATGAATGCGAAGCCTCATGTTTCACAATCAGCTATTCATCTGCAGATGAAAAGAATCCAAAGGGCCTCCTGCAACCACTTCGACTACGCTCGGAAACATTGCATGCTCTGGAAGACAGCGATAACCCTGACGAAGCTACACGGGCGGTGGTAGATTTATTGATGTCTGCAACCTATGAGTGGGTGGATTGATGGCGGCGAAGAGGAAGTCAAAGGGCGCGTACATGATATCGGCGGTGGCCGAGATGTACGCCATTCATCCGCAGACGCTGCGTCTCTATGAGCGCGAGGGGCTTCTGAAGCCGTCGCGCACCGAGGGCAACACGCGGCTGTACACGGATGAGGACCTGGAGCGGCTGGAGTTTATTTTGAATCTGGCGCGCGACCC
>CAIMNN010000211.1 GCA_903842845.1 uncultured Acidobacteriaceae bacterium
ATAGTCGAGTGTGGATTGATTGCCAGAATGGTCAGAACTTTGCGGTCAATTGAGCTCAACAGGAGCAACGTGTGGAAGCCCGCTTGGTCAGTGCTGTATCTTGGAAATAGACCCAGCTGAGAATGAACATCAATATTTCAACTGACGTGCAGATAGTGATCGGCATAGTGCTGGTGCTTTTACTGGTTCTGGTGCTGACCTGGCTTGTCTTCCATCGCCGGCCCACGGCCGATGAAGTCGAACGCAGGCGGCGCACTTACCTGGCCGCGAACGGGCGTATTGTGGACGGAATGCTGCTGGATTTTTACGAGCTTGAAGGCGAAGCGGGTGCGCCGATCCAGATGATTGTCTACGATTACCGCATCAGCGGCGTTGATTATGAATGTTCGCAGGATGTGAGCTCGCTGAGCGCTTTGGTGAAGAACGAGAAGGTGCGTGCGGGTTTTCCCTGCTCGGTGCGCTACCAGCCGGGCAATCCACAGAACAGCATTGTGGTAGCGGAAAACTGGTCTGGTCTGCGCGAGGGGCTGCCGGTGCTGCCAAATTTCGAGGACCCCGACCCGCTGGACCTGAGAGTGCGCGGATAGCGGCTATTCAGCCTTCGTAGTTAACCTATAAACTCAATTCATGCATGTGCACGTGACAAGCGCGGCCAACCGCAAGCGGACGCAGATGGTATTGCGCATCTCGCTGGTGGCGACGCTCGGCTATGTGGCGCTAACCTTTGTCTTTGGTCTGCGCGCGCACTCGCTGGCGCTGCTGAGCGAGGCCGGGCACAATCTATCGGATTTTCTGGCGCTGCTGTTGAGCTTTGCCGCGGTGTACTTCCAGAGCCGCGCAGCCGACGAGAAAAAGACCTACGGCTACCAGAGGGCAGGAGTTCTGGCGGCATTCATTAATGCGTCGACGTTGATTGCGATCGCATTGTGGGTTGCGGTGGAAGCGGTGCACAGACTAGCCCAGCCGGTTGCAGTGCAGCCGCAGTTGATGATGATGGTTGCGGCAGTCGGTGTGGTGATGAACGGCGTGATAGCCGCGCTGCTGTGGCGTGTGGCGCAGGATGTGAATATAAAGAGTACGTTCATTCACATGGCCGGCGATACGCTCTCGACGCTTGCGGTCATTGTGGGCGGATACTTTATACGGCTCACAGGGCAGGAGTGGATAGACCCGGTGCTCTCGCTAGTGATTGCGGCGCTCATCTTCTGGAGCTCGATCGGCATTGTGCGCGAGACGATAAACATTCTGCTTGAAGGTGCACCACGCGGAGCGTCGATCAAGACGATCCGTGAGCGGATGAAGACTGTGAATGGCGTATTGGACGTACACGACCTTCACGCTTGGAGCCTGGGGTCGAACAGTCATGCGCTCAGTTGCCACGTAACGATTGCGGATATTCCCCCGTCGGAGAGCGCGGTGATCCTGTATGAGCTGAACCATCTGCTGCGCGATGAGTTTTACATCTCGCACACGACGATACAGTTTGAGCATCGCATCTGTGGCGAGCAGGATGGATGCGCCATGCCGCTTGAAGAAATGATGACCGGTCACTCGCATCACGGGCACGTTCACTAAAATTTTCGGAGGTTGTTCAACGTCATGATGAGATCACTGAGGTATTTCCCTGCTTTGTGGTTGGCTGTCGCCGTTCTGTGTGTGCTGCCGCTTGCAGCGCAGGAGAAGAAGGATGCAGCGCCGGAGCAACCCGAAGCGCAGTTGACCGCCGCGCAGTTGGATGCGTTGAGCGGACAATATGCCGACAAGAATGAGCCGGATGAGCCGGCAAACTTTTCTGCGCATGACGGCAAGTTGTATCTCGAGAGCTATCGCACTCCGGCAATGGCGTTGAAGGCCCTCTCGGTGACGGAATTTGAGATCACACAATACAAAGTGAAGATCAAATTCACACTCGATGCGAGCGGTCGCGGCGAATCAGAGGTAATAGAGACAGCGCCGGACCGGTTGATGCAGCGCGTCGGCCCGCCGCAACATTACGAGTTCCCCGAGTACACACGCAGTGAAGCGATGATTCCCATGCGCGATGGCGTAAAGTTGTACGTTGTGATCCTTGCGCCGAAAGCTGGGACGGCGCTTGCAGCCAAGCCGTTGCCGATCCTGATGGAGCGCACTCCATATGGCGCAGGG
>CAIMNN010000212.1 GCA_903842845.1 uncultured Acidobacteriaceae bacterium
AATCTCACGTCCTAACCCCTAGACGATAGCGCCACACTTTGTGGGGGAATGGCTCGAAAGCCACTCTTATTAATTTATCAAAAATCGGTAGTTGCTGCCAGCGCGTGGCGGGCTCACTTGCCGCCGTCTACGCCGAGTTTGCGGACTTCCTCGTTGTAGTACTTGCGGTAGAGAATCTCCCACTCCTGCGTGCCTTCGAGGATGATCTTGCGCTGTGAGGCGATCTTGGCGCGGGCGGCCTGGTCGATGCGGGCCTCTTCCATCAGGATTTGCTCGAGAATCTTGCGTGCTTCCTGGCGGATGGTGTTGCGGTCCTCCTGGAACTCGACCTCGTCGATTTCGGCAAGTGTGTCAGCCACGGTGTGGGCGATCTTGTTAAGCTTGTCGCGACTGATCCTCATAGCACCGCCTTGTACTTGCGGGCCAGCTCGCCCTTCACTTTTTTGAACATCTCGGCGTATTGAGCACCGGACTTGCGCATCTCTTCGGAGTAGGCGTCTAGGATGACGCGAACCTCTTCATTGATGCGGTCCTCAAGGCTGAGCTCTTCGATGAGGCCGGCGGTGACACGGTCTTCGACCGGATGCACATGGGCGGTACGAATCATCTTCACCTCAATGAGGTGCTTGACGGTGCGTTTCGAGAGGTAGCCTATGTATTCGCGGGAGAAGATCATGAATCTAACGTTAAGAATATCGCATGGGGGGTGCAGGTGTACACTCATCGGGCGCGGTGGAAAACCACGCAAGCTGTCGCGCGTACCTGTCTGCGACAATGGGTGTGTGAGTATGACGACTGAAAATCTGAATGTGCTCAAAGATGACATGGTGGCCTTTATCGAGGGCCATGGCTTAAAGCGGCTGCCTGGCTTTGTAACCGAAGACCTGCCCGCAATTTTGTGGGAAGACGACGAGAAGGCCGACAGCTGGAAAGATTTTGTTGAGATGGCGCAGCACTGCGGCGCGCGCTTCGTCACCTTTTGCGAGATACGCCTGAGCGATGACGAGGCGGACCACCTGATAGAAGAGGCTGCGGAGATGCACTTCCCCGATGAAGAATCGGGTGAGATGGCCGAGGCGCAGTGGTTGCAGCAGTACAAGGGCAAGTTGGGCTACATCCAGCTGGGGTTTGTGTACCAGGGCGCCATCATTCTGCATGAGACGACGACAGAATGGTATGAGCGCTATATTGCCTTGCTTGATGAGCTTGATGGTTACAACGATTTTCTGCTGGACGGTGAGGAAGAGTACGGCGAGGACGAACCGGACGAGGAAGTGTGAGCGTTGACGACCAACCATCCCGCGCTGGTGAGCTGAAGACCGCAAGACCGCGGCAAAGATGGGTACTTGCCAATAGCCAACGTGATGCAGCCGAAAAGTTGGCACATAGCGAAGCGGTTGCAAGACTATCACTGGACGCGCGCATCCCCGAAGTGCTGGCTGAGTTGCTGCTGGCGCGTAGCGTGAAAACAAGCGCAGGTGCATTTGCCTTCTTAAATCCTGAATACAACCATCTGCATGATCCGTTCCTGATGCTGGGAATGAGTGAGGCTGTTGCGCGCCTGGAGCGGGCGATTGAGGCACGGGAAACCGTGCTGCTGTACGGTGACTATGACGTGGATGGCACGACGGCCGTGGTGCTGCTGAAGACAGCGATCGAGATGCTCGGCGGCGTGGTGGATTTTCATGTGCCGCACCGGCTCAACGAGGGCTACGGGCTGCAATCAAGCGTGTTGGAGACGAAGTATACCGAGGGCGTGCGGCTGGTGGTCACTGTGGACACCGGTATGCGCGCGTTTGCCGAGGCGGAGACTGCGGCGCGGCTGGGGTTGGACCTGATCATCACGGACCATCATTTGCCTGAAGCGGGCGAGGCCGTTCCGAAGGCGCGGGCTATCCTGAACCCGAACCAACCGGGTTGCAATTATCCTGAGAAAAATCTGTGCGGTGCTGCGATCGCGATGAAGCTGGCGCTGGCATTGCTGGCAAGACGTGATGAGGAACGTACGCGCACCAAGTCGCTGCCAAGTTTTTTGAAGTTGGCAGCGATTGCGACGATTGCCGATGCGGTGCCGCTGAGGGGCGAGAACAGGACAATTACAGCGCTCGGATTGCGCGAACTGCGCAACCCGGTTAGCGCAGGCTTGAAGGCATTGTTTGATGCGGCAGGTCTGGACCCGGCCGCGCGCGCCGTGACGGGTTTTGATGTCGGATTCAGGATAGGGCCGCGGATCAACGCTGCGGGGCGCATGGATGTGGCGGGCGAAGTGGTTGAGCTTTTCACGACGCGCGATGCAAAACGTGCGCGTGAGTTGGCTGCAAAGCTGGAGCAGTTGAACAGCGACCGGCGTGCTACGGAAGCGGCGGCGCTCAAAGTGATCGAAACGCGATTAGCGAGCGATGGGGAGTTGGCCGCGAGCCGGATAATCGTGGTCGACGGCGAGGGCTGGCATCGTGGTGTTATCGGCATTCTGGCCTCGCGCGTGGTGGAGCGCACTGCGAAACCATCGATCGTGGTGAGCACAGAGGATGGCGTGGCTTATGGCTCGGGGCGTTCGGTGGACAAGTTTCATTTGCTGAATGCACTTGAAAGCTGCGCCGATGTCTTTACGCGCTTCGGCGGACATGCATTCGCAGTGGGCTTTGCGATGGATGCGGCGCGATTGCCGGAGTTGCGCAAGCGGCTCGCCGAGTATGCGGCGGTTCACTTGGCGGAGCGCGAGCCGGAGCACCTGTTACACATTCATGCAGAACTGCCGTTGGACCGCATTACGCCGGTGCTGGCCGGGTGGCTGGAGCGGTTGGAGCCAACTGGCCACGGGAACAACGAGCCGGTGTTTTTGGCACGGCGTGTGCGATTGGTGGAACGGCCGCGCATTATGAAGGATAAACACATTCGTTTGAAACTGGCTGATACCGAGGGCGCGGGTACGGCGATTCCGGCGCTAGGCTGGAATATGGCGGAGTTTGTTCTGCGGCATGATCTGCGTGAAGGAGCGCTGCTCGATGCAGCATACAAAGTACGAGTCAACGACCATCCAGATTACGGCGGGCTTGAAATACAACTAGCCGGACTGGAACTCAGCACCGGAGACAAGTAAAAACGCCCGCGCGATGCGGGCGTTTTTATTGTGGCCTATTGAGGTTCTACTTGCGCCAAGCGACACCTGCTCCAAAGACGTGGTTCGCATCGATGTTGAGCGGGACGGGAACAAGAGCCGGTGGAGGAAGCGGATTGGTAGCCGAGACGCTGCCAATGCCATTGCCGACGTGCCCGACGCCGATATCGATGGAGAAGTGCGCGTCTTTGCGCTCCGTAAAGCGGACGGCATAGTCCAGCGTGGTTGGGATGTGCAGGTGCGTGCCGGGATAGAGCAGCGGTACGTAAGGATTGTTGAGGTTCTTGACATCGGATGATTCGGTAGTGAAACCAGCCGAAGGAACAACGACGTATTTCTTGCCGACGGGCAAGGGGATGCCAAGTCCACCGAAGAAGCGGACTTCAAAGTTTTCAGTTACGCCGCCCAAACCGAAGATGACCGCATCAGTGCCCTTGACGCCCAGGTTGAGCAGGAATGGAACAGGCGGCTTGGCCCATGTTTTGGTAACGGCGCCGTAGATATCGCCGTTGGAGTAAGTGATGGGTGTGGGCAAGCTTGTGAAGCCGGAGAGAGCGTAATCAACCAGACCTTGCGCAGAACCTGAGACGAAACTATCACCCCAGCGATAGACACCGCCAACGGCAACAGCCGGGCGGAAATTGCCTTCCTTAACGAGGACGACCTTGCCGTGGACAAGATTCATGCCGTTGTTGGCTGGCGGGGTGACCTGAAAAATCTTCTGGTCCCAAAGTCCGCTGAAGTTTGCGTTATTGCCCTGGGTGTGGATGCTGCTTGTGTAACCGAATTCAAAGCGGTTGCCGAAGCCCTCGGTCACGCTGATGGTGTAGACGCTACCGATAACGGATGAAGATTGAATAGTGTGAAATCCAATGGCGGGCATGGAGAGACTATGGTTGTTGGCAGAAGGGACTACGTAGGCGGTCGGAGTAATGAAGCCGCCAGTCTGGCCCTCGAGGGTCATGTGTTGCGCATCAAGCTGGCTGGTCATTAAGGCAAAGGCAGCCAGGCTGCCGCATAAGAGCAAGAACTTGTTGGCTTTGTGATTCACATTCAACTCCATGTACGCGTAGTGCGCGCTGAGTATGATTAGAGCGCCCTATTTTTAACACAATTTACATACCTCCGTCTCCACATTTTTGCGAGTGGTACACTTTTAAAAATGTCAAAGGGTATATTCATCACGCTTGAAGGTCTGGACGGATCCGGCAAGACCACTCAGATAAAGCGATTGGCTGATTGGCTGGCTTTGTGCGGCCGTGAAACGGTTTTAACCCGACAACCGGGTGGAACTGTGACCGGGGATAAAATCCGCGAACTTCTGCTCAGCTCGCGGAGTACCAGCATCTCTCCGATGACCGAGATGGCATTGATGTTTGCCGACCGCGCGCAGGCGATTGCGGAGGTCATCCGGCCAGCGCTGGAGGCGGGCAAGGTGGTGCTCTGTGACCGCTATACAGATTCAACCGAGGCTTACCAGGGCGGCGGGCGGCAGTTGGGCTCTGAGCTGGTGCTGGAGCTGCACAGGATAATTTGTGGCGGATTGAACCCCGACCTGACGCTGCTGCTGTTGCCGGAGCTTGAGCCGAGCCTGGAGCGGGCGCGGAAGCGGAATCAGCGCACAACCAAGGATGCGGGCCCGGATGAAAACCGCTTTGAGCTTGAGGAAGAAGCCTTCCACCGCCGCGTGTGGGAGAAGTACCACGAGATAGCCTGCCGCGAGCCGGGACGCGTGGTGCTGATCGAAGGCGCGCTGAGTATTGATGAAGTGCATGAGCGGATTGTGCAGGCGGTAGAAAAGAAAATAAATGTACTCAAGTGAGTCGGCCCGTGGATACACTCCACGAGCCGAGCCAATGAAAATTATTTAGCTGATAGAAAATTCATCACAACCTTATGAAATGCCGCTGGCTGGTCGTACATGACGAAGTGGCGTGAGTACTCAAAGCGGACGAACTGCAACTTGGTCATCGCTGCATAAGACTTGTGGTAAAGGTCGTCGACCTCGGATTGTTTGCCCATGGATGCTTCATACGGATAGATGAGCGCGGCGGGTACGTGGATGCTGGCGAGGCGGGGACGCAGGTCGGTGGTCATGTCCTCGTAGAGCGCCTGGGCTATCACCGTGCGATTGGAGCGATAGGACATGTCGACGATTGCCTTCTGCCCTTCCTCGCTTGTTGACATGACAGGCGCGAACTGGCGCTGCGAGTCCATGAATGCCTGGATGGACTGGTTGGTGTAGTTCTGGCGCAACATCGCTGCCTGCGGCTTCACTTTTTCAACCGTCGCGTTCTCGTCCATCAACAGGGGGAAAAACGGCAGCGAGTCGATGATGAGGATGCGGCCTGTGTCCTCTGGGTGGGCATCGGCGAGCATGAGCGTGATGAGTCCACCAAGCGAGTGACCGATGACCGCCGGATGTTCGATGTGGTTCTGCTGGATGTATTGGTGCAGTTCTTCGACGATGGCTGGCAGTAAATCGCCCTTGTCGTTTGGACCGACGGCGAGGCCGTCAAAGCCGGCTATCTGGATGAGATGCAGCCGGTAAGTTGGAGCGAGGAGCTTTGCCTCGCGGTCATAGACGCGACGGCCGCTGGCGAGGCCGGGGATGAAGATGACGTTCATGGTGCCGGGCGTTGATGGGCCTTCGACGGTCACTGAGAAGCGCGTGGGTTGAAAAGAGTTTTGAGCGAGCAGATACTCGGAGCCGCTGAGCAGGACGAAAGCGGCGACGAGCGATGCGATGATGAGAGTGAGTCGACGAGTCATTTGAATTTCTCCTGAAATTTGAGAGAACTTTCTGTTGCTTTTGATGCAACCTTTGAAAAACACAGGCAGCGAAATTGGTTAGTCGTGGTCTACCGGCACGTCGTTGAAGATGTCTTCGATCTTCAGCTCGAAGAGCCTTGCAAGCCGGAAAGCGAGTGGCAGACTGGGGTCGAACTTGCCGGTCTCGACGGCGTTGACGGATTGACGCGAGACCTCGAGCTTATCAGCAAGATCGGCCTGCGACCAGTTGCGCTCAGCGCGGAGGACCTTGATGCGGTTTTTCATCTGTACCTCATGCGAAGGATGGCGCTGGCAAAACCAGTGATCGCCCAGTAGATGGGAAAGAACAGATACATCTGGAAGTGGGGTAGCGGGATGAAGTTATCGAGGAAGCCCCAGAGCGTGGCAAACGATAACGTCAGCCCCGTAGCCCAGAGCATGGATTGGGTGAAGAGCATGCGCTGGAACTCGTCGGACTCTTCGGCGAGATATTTGCCCGCAATGATGAAGATGCCGATGCAAGGCAGAGCAGGCAGGATAGCGAGTGTGTAGGCAAGAACGCCTGTGGGGTGGGAGAGCTTGAAGGCGTAGACGGCGCCAAAGAGGAATATGATGTAGGCGACCATTGCCAGTGAAAGCCGAAGTGTGTAGCGCTTCTTGGCAAGGTTGGTTGGGGAACAGTTCATGTCATGGCTCCTTTACTGACTGACAAGTCTACTTTACTGTTTATCGACCTTGATGTCAAGTGTAATTTACATTTTTTATGGTTAACTTTACATTTTTTTGACGGCGTATTTTCAACAATTTAGCCGGAGAGTAGGCTCGCGTAGACTGGTTTGGTGAGCTTCAGAGATTTTTATGGCAATGCGGAACTGGTCCGGCAACTGCGCGAAAGCGTGGCGCATGGACGCGTGCCGCAGTCAATGATCTTTGCCGGTCCGAAGGGCGCGGGCAAATATACGCTTGCTTTGATGTTGGCGCGCGCTGTGAACTGCCAGCAGCCGATAGAGACGGACGGACTGCCGGATTACTGCGGCCACTGCTCGAACTGCGAGCGTATTGGCGAGGCGGAGAAGCTTGAGGAGTTGGCAGCGGCAGCGGTCGATGCGCGCGAGGAGATGCGCGATGTCGACAAAAAAGAGACGCGCATCCTGATCCAGACCCACCCAGACGTTTTGATAGTTCCGCCGGACCCGCCGCAGCTGATGATCAAGATCGGCCAGGTCAAGCATGTGATCCACGCGGCGAACTACCGGCCGCCGATCGAGGCGAAGCGTGCGTTTGCCATCTTCACGAGTTCGGCGTTCATGAAAGAAGCGGCTAACAGTTTGCTCAAAGTGCTGGAAGAGCCGCCGGAGCGCATGAGCATTATCCTGCTCGCGGAAAATCCGCAGGAGCTGCTGCCGACGATCCGCTCGCGTGCGTTGACTTACCGTTTGCATGCGTTGCCGGTAACGGAGTTGGAGACGCTGATAGCAGAGCGGAGGCCGCAGATCTCGGCGCGTGACCGTGCGCTGGTGGCGCGGCTGGCCGAGGGTGCTGTGGGGCGTGCGTTGAATTTTGACCTGGACGCAAACTTGGCGAGCCGTCAGGACGCGCTGGTGTTGCTGCGCTCGGCGCTGCGCGAGCCTGATTACACGCAGATGTTCAAGACCACGGAAAGCTACAAGGCCGGCGCTGATGGGCAGGAGAAGATGGTGAACCTGCTACGTGCGCTCAATGCCCTGCTTGAGGATCTGCTGCTGATAGTTGCCGGCGTGGGCATACAGATACGGAACACCGACCTGAACAACGAGCTGACCAAGCTGGCCGATGGAGTGACGATCGATTGGATTGAGGGCGCGGCGCGGGCGACGGCGCAGGTAGAGACAGGAATGCGCAGGAACCTGCTGCGTTCGTTATCAATTGATGCGATGACCGCGTCAATGAGCGTGAATTAATTTTTCCTGTCAATTGGCGCTGATGAAGCGGCCTTGCGCATGCGGTCACGGATGGCTGCGCCGATGCTGTCGGCGGGCGGAACGGGCGCGATGATGATGCCGCAGCCTTCGGCATCGAGTGCACGCAGCGATGCAAAGAGATTGACGGCAAGTTCTGCGAGTTCATTCCAGCGGCCCCAATCGCGGAGCGTAATTTTTTCTGCGGCGATCTGGCTGCCGGCTCCTGCATTAAGTATCGCAGTCAGCCGAGGGATGAGCTCGGTGGGGATGAGTAGCCCAATCTTTGCATCGCTGTTTTTGCGGTGTTCGACGTTGAAGATTGTCGCGATGGCTTCGGGCATTTCCGCAAGTGGAGTTTCAAACAGGACCAGCCGCGCGCTGGGGGCGTAATGGCGCAGGCCTACGCCGGGTGACGGAAGCGCATCGGGCGGCAACTCTGACAGCTGCTCGGGCTCGCGATAAAGTTCGACGGCTTCAGCGGTGACGGTTTCGATCTGCTCGCGGGTGATTGCGCCAGGGCGGTAAATGAGCATCGGGGCTTGATTCGGGTCGAGGACGGTGGATTCAACGCCATGCTGGCATGGGCCGGCGTCCAAGATGCAATCGATGCGGCCGTTTAGGTCGTCGATGACATGCTGCGCGAGCGTGGGGCTTGTGTGACCGAAGCGGTTGGCACTGGGTGCAGCGAGTGGTACTCCTGCGGCGCGGATGAGCGCTAGAGCGACAGGGTCGGCTGGCATACGAACGCCGACGAGTGGGCGGCCAGCGGTGACCATCTCGGGGATTGCCGCAGATTTTGGTAGCAACAGAGTCAGTGGGCCAGGCCAGAAGTTTTTTATTAGCAGGTCAACCAAACTGGGTCGCGACGCGGTCACTTCATCGAGCATGGTGTTGGAATCAATGTGGACGATGACCGGGTCCCAGGCCGGACGCTGCTTAGCGGTGAAGATCTTTGCTACGGCTTTTTCATCGAGTGCGTTTGTGGCCAGTCCATAGACGGTCTCGGTCGGCATGGCCACCAGTCCCCCGCCGCGCAGGATTGCGGCAGCCTCATCGATGCAGGCCTGCATCTCAGGGCTGGCGAGGTTTTTGCGGTCGATCTGGATGAGACGTGTATGCACACTTCTATTTTCTTACGGCGAAGCTGTTCGCGTATACTCAGCATCAAGATGGCCGTAGAAACTGAGATTAAATTCCGGGTGATTGACCTGGCTGAGCTCGAGAAGAAACTGCTCGCGGCAGGCTTTCAGTTGCAGACGCCGCGCACTTTCGAGAGCAACGTGCTCTACGATACGCCTGCGCGGACGCTGCGCACGCGGACCGAGATACTGCGCATTCGCCGCTACGGTAATGAATGCACGATAACGCACAAACGGCTGCCCACATCAGGCGCAGCCGAGGACAAGCACAAACATCGCGTGGAGACGGAGACACGCGTCGATGACGCGGATGCCATGGCGGCAATCTTTACATCACTTGGGTTGTTGCCGGCTTTCCGCTATGAAAAATGGCGGACAGAATGGACGGATGGCGAAGGCCACTGTGTTGTGGACGAAACGCCGATCGGCAATTACGCCGAGCTTGAAGGCACAGGCGAGTGGATCGACGACGCTGCCAAACGTTTGGGCGTTTCAGAGTCCGAATACAGCACACTCAGCTATGGCCGGCTTTTCGAACAATGGAAACTTGAGACCGGCTCGTTTGCCGAGCATCTGACATTCGACAATGTGCAGAAAACAGACAAATAGAAACTGATTTGTAATTAATTATGTTTAAGCATCATTGGATTGATTACTTTTCTCTTAAAATCCTCATGTTAACTACTGCAAAGAATTTTCCTCCTGGCCGATAGCGAGTGTGTGGATGCTTCCACTGCATGGAGGAAAAGATGCCCTGGAACAGAAATCTGAAGGGTCGGAAGATCAAGCTGGTTCATTTACTAACGCTGATGGCTGCATTGAGTTTGGCATTGCCTGCCTTAGCAGATGGGCGCGTCATCAAACAGCGCGTATCACCTGCTTACCCGGAGATAGCCAAGCGCATGCACATCGCCGGTGTGGTCCGGTTGGAAGTGACTGTCAGCACGGATGGCAAGGTGGTCAACGTGAAGACAGTGAGCGGCAACCGCATGCTCTCCAACGCGGCAGAGGATGCCGTGAGGCAATGGCATTTTGCGGCGGGCAGCGAAGAGAGCGTCGAGATAGTCGACATGAACTTTGCGCTGGCACAGTAAGCAAAAAGCCCTGCCATGTGGCAGGGCCATTGCTAAGCTGACGCGCACTCAAGCGCCGTGGCATTTTTTGTATTTTTTGCCTGAGCCGCATGGGCAGGGATCGTTGGGACCGACCTTTTCACCTGTGCGGCGTTGAACGCGCTCACTGCTCTCGCCTGCGCCTGCGCGTGATGCAGCTTCAAGCTCGCGCTGCTTCTTGCGATGGAACTCCTTCTCAAGTGAGTCGATGCTTGTGGAGGCGTGGCGCGTGGGGATGGAAACATCAACCGGCCCGGCAGCACTTGCAACAGGCGGCGCTGCGGGTACTGCACGATTCGGGCGCGTCATCTGGATGGGCTTGCCATCCTCGCCTATGATCTGCATGCGGAAAAGGAAGCGTACGGTGTCTTCCTGGAACTTGACCATCATTTCTTCAAAGAGTGCGAACGACTCTTTCTTGTAGGCGACGAGCGGGTCTTGCTGCGCATAGCCGCGCAAACCGATTCCCTCTTTCAAGTGGTCCATTGAGAGAAGATGCTCTTTCCACAAACCATCGATGACGCTGAGCATCACCATGCGCTCATGGTAGCGCATAGTTGTCGCTGAGAGTATCTTCTCCTTGGCGTCGTAATCGGCCTTCAGCGCTTCAAATATGGCGTTGCCGAGATCATGTCTTGAAAGCTGCGTCGGGTCAATGCCGGCTTCGACGATGTTGAGGCCGAAATGGTCATTGACCTTCTCAGTGAAGCCCTTGATATTCCACTCTTCGACACGAGTCTTCTCTGGGAGATACTCGTCGAACAGCGCACTGAGCACTCCGGCGACATATTCGTCGAAGATGAGTTCGTGCTGATCGAGACCTTCGAGCAAGCTGCGACGCAGGCTGTAAACGGCCTCGCGCTGTTTGTTCATCACGTCGTCGTATTCGAGCAAGTGTTTACGGGCTTCGAAGTTCTGTGCTTCAACGGCCTTCTGCGCGCCTTCGATGCGCTTTGAGATCATGCGCGACTCGATGGGAACGCCCTCTTCCATGCCGAGGCGTTCAAGCAGCGTGCTGACCCACTGCTTGGCGAAGATGCGCATGAGGTCATCTTCAAGCGAAAGATAGAAGCGCGATGCACCGGGGTCGCCCTGACGGCCTGCGCGTCCGCGAAGCTGATTGTCAATGCGGCGTGACTCGTGGCGCTCGGTGCCGAGGATGAAGAGACCGCCGGCGCCGATGACATCTACGTGTTCTTCTTGCGCGGCCTTGGCATGAACCGAGAAGGCTTCGTTCCATTCGGCGTCGCTGGTCTCGAACTCCTGCCCTTGATAGTAGAAGCGCTGGAAACCTGCGGTGGCGGTGGGACTGATAGCGCCTTCGGCGACGCTGATGGCGCGCGCCTTGCTCTGCTTCACCAGGTCCTGCTTGGCCATGAACTCCGCGTTGCCACCGAGCAGAATATCGGTACCGCGGCCAGCCATGTTGGTGGAGATGGTGACCATGCCCATGCGTCCGGCCTGGGCTACGATTTCCGCTTCGCGCTCGTGGAACTTGGCGTTGAGGACGACGTGGCGTACGCCTTTGCGCTGGAGGATGCCGGAGAGTCGCTCGGACTTTTCAATGGACGTGGTGCCGACGAGAACGGGCTGCTTCTTCTC
>CAIMNN010000213.1 GCA_903842845.1 uncultured Acidobacteriaceae bacterium
GGAAGAGACGCTCTTCCTCGACGACCGGCAGGTAAATATCGACGCCGCTCGCGGGCTGGGGATTATTTCTCTGTTATTTACGGATGTGGATGACCTGAGGTCCGAGTTGGACTCTCTCGGATTAGGCACCTCACTACCCTTGCCTGATTAAATACCCCCGCTAAATTAACGAAGTTCCGTCTACCTATTTCCGCAAGCCGCAGTCTATCTTGTAATTGTCGAAACCAACTGCCGGGGGATCTTATGCGCAAATTCACCCAGACCATTGCCCTGCTGATTCTGATGGGCGCACTGCCGATGCTGGCTGGCGCACAAGTGAAGGGCGGCGCCAAGGGCGTTGCCAGGGTTGCGTTTACCAGCTCGATCTACGCTGGGTACAGTTTTTTGACGCAGAACCTGCGCGGCGGTACGGGCTTGAACGGCTGGGAGGTTGCTTACTCCGTCTCCGAGGGACATGGGCTGCGCTTCAAGGCAGATGTCTTCAACTACAACGGCAAAGATTACGGCACGGAGCGGCCGATGTACTTTATGGTCGGGCAAGAGGTTGGCCATGGAGTGCTTGGCTACCGTATATTTGCCCACGGACTTGTGGGCATGGCGCACACATATGGCGACTGGTTCTATGGCGACGGCGGCAATGGCGCGTACCATGCGAACACAAATTCCTTTGTGGCTGACGTTGGCGGCGGTTTGGACAAGACGCTGGCCGGGCCGATGGCATGGCGCTTCCAGGGCGATTATCTGTATTCGAATTTCACGGTGACGGACAACCAGATACACGGACTGCCGAACAGATTTGTGCGACTGTCGACGGGGTTGGTTATTCGGTTCTAAGTAGAAATCAGATGTCAGAAGTCAGGGGTCAGGGCTGATGTGTTAGGTGTTCTCTGCTGTATGAATTTACCATACTGTATACTGGTATTGTGTATGGTATTGGAGGCTTGGATGCTGGCGACACGAAAAATTACATTGGAAGTTCCTGCGGTGCTGCTTGAAAAGGCGCAGAAGGCCAGCGGCGCGGGGATCACGCAGACAATACGCACCGGATTAGAACTGGTGGCGGCGAGCCGCGCGTATGACCAACTGCTTGGGATGCAGGGCAAGGTGAAGTTCAGCAGAACGCTCGGCGAGTTAAAGAGCGACCGATGATTGCCGCGGATACCAGCACCTGGATCAGCTTTTTTGAAGGCGATGCCGGCAGTGATGTAACGGCGCTGGCCGCTGCATTGGGCGCGCGACAGGTTGTGATGCCGCCGCCGGTGTTGACGGAGCTGCTGAGCGACCCTGCGCTTTCAAAGCCGGTTGCGCGCGTGTTGCTGGAACTGCCGTTGATGAAATTGGAGGAAGGTTTTTGGCAATGCGCTGGAATTCTGCGCGCGACGGTGATTGCCAAGAAACGCAAGGCGCGGCTGGGCGATGCGTTGATAGCGCAATGCTGCATTGATGCGGATGTGAAGTTGATAACGCGGGATGCGGACTACAAGGCGTTTGTGGGGAGTTTAAAGTTAATTTGAATAACAAAGAGTTTCGCATTCGTTATGGTTCATTCAAGCTTCATTCCGCGAGCAGAGAGAAAAGCACATGCAGATTCCTCACTTCGTTCGGAATGACAGTGATTGGGCGATGTTGCGAGGCGAGTTAATTCAGATGAAAAGCAACCGCAGATCCTTCGACTGAAAAAATTTATTTCTGATCGTGATGACACAGATTCGGTTAATTAATTGAAACCTTCACCTGCTCCACAATCTCAAGGCCGAAGCCCTCAAGCGCGGGGATGTGCATTGGTGTGTTTGAGAGCAGGCGGATACGTTTGATGCCGAGGTCGGAGAGAATCTGGCCGCCGATGCCGATGGCGCGGATGATGCGGCCGTGACGGTCTTCGGAGCCTTCAAGCGCGCGCAGTTCCTTGTGCAAGAGCAGGCGCGGTGAGGGTTGTTCGGCGACGGCGCCGGAAGAATTGAAGCTGACACTTTGTTCGGAAGTGCCTGCGACCTCGAACCCGCGCGAGGCGTTGTGCAGGTAGAGGACCGCGCCGCAGCCTTCGGCGGCGATCCTGCGCATGGATTCATCGAGCGTCTCGCGGCAGTTGCAGTCGGCTGCAAATATATCTCCAGCCGTGCAGCGAGTGTGGACGCGGACCAGGACGGGGTGCTCACAGTGAGCGCCTTCGGGGCGCTGTAGCCCAAGTGCTGCGGGACAATGTTCGCAGAGTTCGCCTTTGACCAGCGCAATGTGCGATTCGCCACCGTTGACCGCGCTTTCATAAGCGATCATGCGGAATTGGCCGTGGCGCGTGTTGATCATCGACTCGCCGACGCGGTGGATGTGGCGCTCGTGGCGCATACGGTAGCGAATCAATTCTGCAACAGTGAGGATGCGGAGGTTGTGTTCCTGACAGAATGGGATGAGGTCGGGGATGCGAGCCATTGCGCCGTCGTCGCGCATGATTTCACAAATCACACCTGACGGATTGAGCCCGGCCATGCGTGCGAGGTCGACAGATGCTTCTGTTTGCCCGGCGCGGACCAGGACGCCGCCGTTGCGCGCGCGCAATGGGAAGATGTGGCCGGGGCGTGCGAGGTCGGCAGCGGTGCTATTGGGGCTGATGGCGGTCTGAATGGTGTGGCTGCGGTCGGCAGCAGAAATTCCCGTAGTAACGCCTTCACGGGCTTCAATGGTCTCAGTAAACGCGGTGCCGAAGCGCGAGGAGTTGTGCTGGGTCATGGGGAAGAGGCGGAGGTAGTCAGCGCGCTCTTCTGTGAGCGTGAGGCAGATAAGGCCGCGACCAAAGCGGGCCATAAAGTTGATGGCTTCGGGGGTGACGAATTCGGCGGCCATGGTGAGGTCGCCCTCGTTCTCGCGGTCCTCGTCGTCGACCACGACGACCATGCGGCCAGCGCGGATTTCGGCGAGTGCGCCGGGAACGTCAATGAAGGGCGCGACGAAGGTGCGCTCCGGTGCGGTGGCGATTCCGGCGGTTGTGGGGGCCGAGTCGATCTTGTGAACTTCTGCCATGGATGTATTCTCTCGCATCGAGCGGATAGTAGACAAAAGTCGACGGGGCGCGGAACCAAGTTGGGAATCGGCTGCAAATGAAAGCGCCATCCCTGGAATAGGATGACGCTTGAGTAGCTGAAGGCTTGGACAATCTTAGAGGGTCGACTCAATCTCGAATCCCCAGGCCTCGAGGAGGGCTTCAGGGATGTACTTTGAATTCTTGTTGCGGCGGGCCCACTCACGAAGGCGGGTTGAGCGGATGTACTGGTCCGGTGTGAGCTTGAACTCGACAACGATGGTTTCAAAGGAGGTTACTGTGGGGACAACGGGACCGATAGGCTCCGGCTTGCCCCAGTTGGGATTGCCACGACGCTTTGCCATTGGGATTGTTTTTCCTTGTAGAGCGTATTTTGGTATTCATCCACCGGCCGGTAAGGGATGGGACTAGGCCATTGGAGAACTACTATCATTACCATTTTAAGGAGATTTCACCTTAAAATCAACAGTTTTCTGTAGCCGCCGGGGTGGATTTTGTGGGCTGAACCTGCATGCGGTGTGGATTATTCCTTTTATTATGAGTTATTTGGAGATGGTGTGCGGGGTGAATCAGGGCTACACCGGGCGGCTAAAGTTTATCTTCCAATGGTCGAATTGGGCGGCGGCGGGGTAAAAAAGCCCCAGATTTATCGCAAGTTGTTCGCCTTCGAGCTCGCGCAGGAATCTGCCGTAGAGCTCCAACTGAGGGATGTAGATGCGGCGGAGTTCGGCGAGTTCCTGCACTGTGAACTGAGCGGCCAGGTGCGCGGATTTGTAGTCGATAATCCACCACTCGGGGGCTGGGGAGTTTTGAGCGTCTGATAGGGGCGCGGCGCCGGCCTGGAAGAGGCGGTCCGGGCGGAGCTGGCGCAATTCCCTACCAATGAGGCCGGTCCATTTACTCTCGGAGGCGGCGAAGGGGTGGGGGGCGAGGATCCAGCGGCCAATGGGTGAGTCGATTGCGGTGTGGACGGCTGACTCGGCCTTCTGCAAAAGCGCGGTGGCCTCGGCGACGCTACAACCCTGTGCGCGGAGCCCGGCGATGAGCTGAGGCCGCTGCCTGCTGAGGAGGTTGAGAGCGTCAGGCCAGTCGGCGATTGCGCGCGCATTGGTGGCTGATTCGAGAAGTGCGTGGATGGTGCGGCCGAGGAGACGCGATTCGAGACCGCCGCGTTGACGCTGGTAGAGTTCTGCGCGGACGGGGGCGGTGGGCGCGGCGACTGAATAGCCGGGTGACGTGGTTGCCGTGAAATCAGACGGCAAGCCGCGGAGCTTGGCATTGAGTGTGGGGGCGCGACGACCAATGGAGTTCGACGGATTGCCTGCTGCGGCTAATTGAATGCTCCCGGCGCTGGTCTGGCTGCTTTGCGCCCTGGTCCAACGGGCAAAGTCGGCATTGATCTCCTCGGCGAGACCTTTGTACGCCGTTGCGAGCAGCGTTTCAGCCGGGATATTCAACTGCTTCTCGCCTTTGACAACTTTGTACTCGATGCGCGCAAAGAGGTGGAGCTCTTCCCTTGCGCGCGTTGCGGCGACGTAGAAGAGCCGGTTAATCTCCTGCCGTTCGCGCTCGCGGACCGCGCTGTCGACCCACTCTTTATTGTTGGAGCGCTCGCCGCCTTTGGGCTGCTTGGCTGCGACAAGGAACTCGCTCGGCTGCTCGTCTTCTTCGACTGTGCCGCGCTCAAGCCAGCCGAGCATGTCGCGGTTGCCTTTGCTTGTGCCGGCCTGCAACTCGGGCACGACAACAATTTCAAATTCAAGTCCTTTGGATTTGTGCAAGGTCATCAACTGCACGCCTGCCTGCGAACTGGAGTTTGGATCGGGACGCGCTTTGAGTTTGGCAAGGGCGGCGTCCAGGTTGGGCCCGAGCAGGTCGGCCTCACCGAGCGTGAGTTTGTCGAGCGCGCTCCATAGCAGGTCGAGATTGACGCGTTGTGCCTCATTGACGCATGCTGCGCCGCCGAGTTTGAGCCAGACAGCCTCAAGCCAAGTGCCGAGCGCGGCTGCCGGGTTCTGCGCACGGAACTCTTCGGCATATTTTGTTGCGTCAATTACGCGGAGCACGGACTTCTGCGATGCGGGCTTTAATTGATGCAGCCGCTCTTCGACCAGTTGCGGGACCGGCTTGCGTTGCAGAGTTTTATCGTCAGCGCTGACAAGTGTGAAGAGCTCATCCAACGGCAGTCCGCACCAGGGCGCACGCAGAACGCCGAGCCAGCTGACGCGGTCTTCCGGGTTCATTAACGCGCGCGCGAGTGCAAGCGCGTCCATCACTTCGGCGCGCGCGGAGAGTTCTTCTGTATCAGTGGCGCGGTAAGTGATGCCGGCTTCGCTCAACGCCGCAGCGATTTGCGCTAGAACTTTCTTGGTTCTGCCGAGTATGGCGACGCGGAAGTTTTTTCCACTTTCACGTGCGGCATCTGTCTGCGGTTGGTATTTGCGGCAGAGTTCGACGATCTCGGCGAGCTGCTTTTGATGCGCTGCTTCGACGGCAGCCGCTGACGCACGCCTCTCGTTGGGTTTGCCAGCGCGCTTGGATGGCATGTACTCGAAACGCAGATGCAAGCCGTCGCCTTTGATGAGCGCGGGCGTTTCACGCGCGGGCTCGGCCGCAACAAACTGAAGAGACTCATCTGTACCGCTGGAGCTCTCTTTGATCTTTTCAAATATTCCGTTCAGCCGCTGAACGAGTGCAGGCTGGGTGCGGAAGTTGGAGCTCAACTGCGCGAGTTCCAGTATGTATGGCTCACCGTCTGGTAGCGTAAGCCCTATCTCGCGCGTGCGATGGAAGAGCTCGGCCTCGGCGTTGCGGAAGAAATAGATGGACTGCATCGGGTCGCCAACGACAAAGACGGAGCGGCCTTCGTGTTCGGGCCATTCGCTGATGATGCTGCCGAGCAGTCGGTACTGCACGCGGCTGGTGTCTTGGAACTCGTCAACCAGCAGATGACGTATTCCTTCAGCGACCGCAAAGCCCGCCTCCGCAGTTGCACCGGCATTTTGGTCGAGAACATTTTGCGCCAACGCGGCAACTTCAGCGAAGTCGACCCGCCCGGTCTCAGCGAAGAGAACCTTCAACTCCACCGCTGCCTGGCGTAGAACGTTGAAGCACGCATGGAGGATGCGCCACTCATCGTCGGTGTAGTTGGGTTGTGGCAGATCTTCCGGGGTAACCGAATTTTCACTGCCGCGACGGATGGCATTCTGAAAAGGCTTTTCAAGGTAATCGCGCAGTTCCTGTTCAGATATCTGGGAGTTCAATAAAAATGGCTGCAACCACTTATCGCGAACACCAAGCATCCGCACCAACTCGTCTTCAAGCGCGCTCCAGTTGTTGTCTTTCCACTCGAGCAACAGACGCAATGCGCTGCGCAGTTTTTTGTCACTACCAGATAGCTCCGATAACGTGCGTCGTGCGGCGCTGCGGTAAAGCTCTTCCGGATTATCGTCTATCTGAAGATCTGCGCTAACGCCGCTAAGCAGCGGTTGCTGCAGAGCCATTTGTCTACAGAAGGAGTCGATGGTGGTAATGCGCAACTGGGCAGGCTGGTCGAGCAACTTCCAATCCAGCGCCTGCGCGTGAAGGTACGCGGCTTTTGCAAAATCAGTGGCAGGTTTATCGAGCTTGCCGCCATTCAGCTCGAGCTCGGCCCGCTCCAGCTCTTCAAGAATGCGGTGCTGCATTTCCGTCGCTGCTGCTTTGGTGAATGTGATGGCAACTATCTCACCCGGCTCGTTGACGCGTGCGAGCAATGCCAAAAATCGCTGCGTAAGTAGTGTGGTTTTGCCTGAACCAGCGGGCGCTTGCACCAGCACGGAGCGTTCGGCGTCTACGGCGAATTCGCGCTGCGCGTGGTCATCGAGTTGTTTGCGGAGTGGCTTAGTCATTGCCGTCCTCCGCAGCGTTGCCGTCTTCTATCTCGCACTCCTGTCGGCGACAAAGCACTTTGAGTTCGCACCGTTCGCAGCTCTTCACAGGATCGATCGGGTCCACTTCCGCATTACCGCTGACGAAATCATCCGCCAGAGCTTTGAGCGTCATCTTCCAGTCGTAGAGCATCTCATCGGTGAGCGGCTCCTTGACCATGCCACTGTTACCGCTCATTTTGGGAAACAAAGTGAGTCTGGCATCGCGCAGAACGCCATCGAACTTTGTCTCGCTGGCATTGATCTTGGCAAAGGCCCAGCCGCCTATCTGCGCGTGTTGCGCATCTTCAAGCGCGGCGTCGAGCTTTTTGGTCGCATAGCAGGCATAGAGCGGCAGTTGCACATCCTCGGGACGCGGCAGCTTCCACACGCTCTTCTCCGCTTTGCCGCTCTTGTAGTCGATAACCAAAAGCGAATCGTCGTTGAGCTTGTCAATGCGGTCGATGCGCAAGGTCAGCGCCAAATCTCCAACCTGAACAACGAACTGTTTTTCTATTTCCAGGACTTCAAAGTGTTGACGCGTAGTTTCATACAAGAGCCAGTCAACGATGATGCGGGTCAGTCGGTCTTCTTCAATTTCGATTACGCTTGGCAAGGCGCGCGCGAAGGTGGATGCATTGAGCTTGATTGTTAGCGCAGCCTGCACATGACCGCGAACAAACGCTTCGAGATCTGTAGTGGCCTGCGCATCCGGCGCCAGAGCGTAGAACTCTTCGATGCGGCGGCAGCCGTCTTTTTGCTCGATGCTCCAGAGTGAATGCATCGCCTCGTGCAGCACGTTGCCCTTCTCCATCGCAGTCAAGCCTAGCGCGGCCGGCTGCCAGGATTCGGCATTGAGCCGCCATCCGGCGAAGGCCATGAAGGGGCACTGCGATTGGTCGGAGAGCACTCGTGCTCCGCCGCTTTCAGACACGTGCGTGAAAGGCACCGCTCTGTTTTCACTGACGATTTGAGTTAGCGGTGGAATCGCAGCGTCGGTCTTGAGAGCCGCGGGAAGCGGTTGTGGCGCAGTTGCAAGTTGTTCGATGAGCCGCGAGCGCGTTGTCTCCTGGCCGTCGCGCAGTGTTGCGAATGAGAAGCAAATATCTGGCGCGGAGTGCAGCAAGCGTTGGGTTATCTGTCGCGCCAGTTGCCAGTCGACTGCGGTGGTGGAATGCGGCATGGCGGCGGCGCGTTCGAGTGAGAGCGGCAGCAGCGGGTTCGTTGTTCCCGGCGCGGGCCAGCTTCCCTCTTCAGCGCCGAGCATCCAGATACCGTCCGCGGTGAGGCCCGCCGACTCAGCAGGTCCGGCGATGAGGATGGGGGCTTCGCGCGATTCGGCGACGAACAATGTTTCAGAGAGCAGTTGCTCGAGGAGATTTTGATATTCGCTCCAGTGAATGCTGCGACCATCAAAGCCGAAGCCGGCGGTTGACTCGACGAGTTGTTCGAGCCGTTGCCGCGCCTGAAACTGCGCGCTGCTGAGTTGCTCATGACCGGGCCAGCCGAGCGCGTCGAGAAGATCGAGGACGAACGACGACCACTCGCGCGGTGAGTTGCGCTGATTCTCGAGAGATTCCAGCAACGAGTGCGCAGCGGCAAAGCGCTCGCACCAAGCGTCAAGCTGCGGTTGCAAATTGCGCGCGGTCGGGCTGAACTCCTGCATCCGCCACTCCGGGCGCTGCCACTGCCTGCGGCGCATCTCGCGCATCACGAAAAGCAGTGAAGCGGTTTCATCCTCTGATTGCGCGGAGAAGCTGGAGGCGAAGAGCCAGTCGAGTTCGGCTTCCTTGGCTGGCGCGGTGAGCCAACGCAGCATCAGGAGCACTGCGCGAACCATCGGGACTGACGACAACGGAACACCGAGCGAGAATTCGATTGCCGGCGCGTGCGGAGTGTTGAGCCAGCGCGAGAAGGCGCGCTCTATCTCGCCGCGCCGTGTGGAAGCGTCATTGGTCAGCACAAGCAGGCGTGCGACTGGATTGGCTGCGAGTTGCTGCCCGCACCATTGTACGCATGCGTTCAACTCTTCCGTACTGTCGGCGGCCTGGTAATAATTGATGGTCGTGGCTGCCGAGTTGTGCATCACCGACTCACAGTTCCCTATTGCGTCTAGAAGTTTTTTCTGCGTCGGCTCGAAACGGTCGAAGCCGATGAGCCTGACCGGTTGCAACTGTTCTTTGATTGAAGGTTCGCGCTCGATAACGTCAAGCAGTTCAAGCAGCAAACGGCTTATGCTGAGCAGTGCGTTCTTCGTGCAGAGCGAATCAAATTCGATGAGCCACTCGCTCATCTTCTCTGCATCATTTTGCCAGCCGGTGCGCTCCCTGGGGTCGAGC
The DNA here is from genome assembly GCA_903842845.1 of uncultured Acidobacteriaceae bacterium. GTDB lineage: Bacteria > Acidobacteriota > Terriglobia > Terriglobales > Acidobacteriaceae > CAIMNN01. Next base: position 9,282 of record CAIMNN010000213.1, read on the forward strand.
GCTTCCGGCGCGTAGGCGCAGAGGAGCGCATGAGCCTCCTGTGCCAGCACGGCAAGATGATGACGCGGGCCACTCAATATAGATGCGAGAGATTTCTTGCCGGCGAGGAGTGCTTCCCACAGCGCAACCTCCTGCGCAGGGCTGAGGAGCATGCGGCCATCGGTTTGGAGCCGCTCCCAAAGCTGGCGGACGTATGTTGACCAGGTGAGGATGACCGGCTCGTGCCAGACGGTGAGCCCTTCGCAGCGACGGGCGCGGTTGAACTCTGTAGCGGCAAAACGCGCGGCGCGTTCGCTCGAGGCGACGACCCAGCCGCCATCGAGCAGCCACTTGTCCAGCTCCGGCGAAATCCTGCTTTCCCGCTCCGCCACTAGCCACTTCCCCCTGCACACACTTTATCGCAGCGGCCCAACGTGGAGCGGAACTGGGTACGGTTGTAAACTGGAGATTATGCGGCATCGAATCACATTTCTGCTCACAGCTCTTTTCATGACCGGATTCATCGCCGGTTGCCATCACAGCGCGACGAACGCACCCGCGGAGCCTGCCAACTACAAGGTGTACAAGCTGCGTGGCAAAGTTGTTTCCACTAATCCCGCGACTGGCGAGGCGACGCTTGACCATGAGTCCATGCCTGGGTTCATGGAAGCGATGACGATGCCGTACAAGCTCAAGGACCCGAGCCTGTTGAGCGAGCTGCATCCCGGCGACAAGCTGACGGCCGATGTTCTCGTCTCGCAAAATGCTGATGCAGATGTGCTGTTAGACCACATCGTCATCACTGCACAAGGCAAAGCAGATTACCGGCCGAACGCGCAGTTCCATGTGCCAACGGCGGGCGATGCGGTGCCGGACTTCAAGCTGACAGACCAGGACGGCAAGCCAGTGCATCTCGGCGAGTACAAGGGCAAGGCGCTGCTGGTGACATTTATATACACGCGCTGCCCGCTGCCGAACTTTTGCCCGCGCGTGACGAAGAATTTTGCGGAGATGGAGCAGAAGCTCGCCGCGAATCCAAAACTCTACGGCCGCACGCACTTGCTCTGCATCAGCTTCGATCCGGAGCACGATACGCCGGAGCGGCTGAAAGCATATGCGACACAATATGCAATCGGCGGCAAGCCCAACTTCAAGCATTGGGGATTTGCAACGGCACAGAAGAATGACCTCGATGATGTTTCGAAGTTCTTTGATCTTGGAATGACGAACGAAGCAGACTCAACCATCACGCACACGCTCTCGACGACGCTTATAGGGCCGGACAGCAAAGTTGTGAAATTTTACGCGGGCAATGAGTGGACCACAGACCAACTGACCGCTGACGTGGCGGCGCTGCTGAAATGATTCTCATTCTTATGGGTGTGGCTGGTTCCGGCAAGAGCTCCGTCGCTGTAGCTTTGTGTGAGCTGACCGTCTGGACGTTTGCCGAGGGCGATGATTTTCATCCTGAGTGCAATCGCGAGAAGATGGCGGCAGGAGTTGCGCTGAACGATGAAGACCGCGCGCCTTGGCTTGATGCGCTGCATGAGGTTTTGCTCAACTGGGAACGCGCAGGCGTAAATGGAATATTGACTTGCTCGGCGCTAAAAAAGATTTACCGCGAGCGACTGACCAGCGGAATCGAGAACACACATCTAATCTGGCTTGACCCGCCGCGCGCGGCAACAAAATCGAGGCTTGCGCATCGCGCTGGTCACTACTTCAACCCAGCGCTGCTCTCCTCGCAACTGGAGACGCTCGAGCCGCCAACTGCTGACGAAAAAGCGCTGCATATCACTGCAACGGAACCGCCTGAGATACTGGCCCAGCAGATACTCCAGCACTTCAGCAAAAAATGAAACAAAATCCACACTCGACACATCTAACAGAGTAAACGCTCAATTAAGGACAAATATGGCTAAGATAACACTGATTTTCGCTGCTCTACTCATCGTTCTCGGGCTGGTCGGCTACTATGGCACCGGCGCCCTTCACGCAACGGCGCTTATCCCCGCATGGATAGGACTCGTGCTCGGCTTTGGCGGCCTGCTTTCCATCAGCAAGAGCGAGTTCCGCCGCAAGCTCTTTGCACACGTCAACGTCACCATCGGGCTCATCGGCTTCATCGGCGCAGTGGTTGAAGTGGTGCGCACGCTGCTCAAGGGCAGTGCCAGCACGGTCGCGCTCTCAAGCAAGCTGGCACTCGCGGTACTGCTGCTGACTTATGTCCTGCTCTGCGTGCGCTCGTTTATTGTTGCGCGCACATCGGGAAAGGTCTAAGCATGCGCGCAATGGGTGGCGGTGGAATGAGCATGAACGCCGAGCGCGGGGCGCGCGGAACGGGGCTGAAAGCCACAGCGGCGGCGTTACCAAAAAAGAAACCGAGCCTCAAACGGCTTTGGCCTCAGATATGGTCGCTGATGCGGCCGCGTTTGTGGCTGATCTTCGGCGGACTGCTGCTCACCGGTCTGCGCTCCGTTGCGGGGCTCACGCTGCCGGCTGTCAGCAAATATTTGATTGACAATGTTCTCAACGCCAACCCAC
>CAIMNN010000214.1 GCA_903842845.1 uncultured Acidobacteriaceae bacterium
CGGCGCAGACTTTCCTCGGTGCAGCCAAGATGGTTCTGGAGACCGGCAAGCATCCTTCGGCTCTTCGAGATATGGTGACTTCTCCCGGTGGAAGCACGATAGCCGGTATTCAAGTCCTGGAAGACAATGCGGTGCGTTCGGCGCTGATCAAGGCTGTCGTTGCTGCGACGGAACGGTCGCGCGAAATGGGCAGGGATAAATGATCGATCGCGATAAGGTTATTCGCTATTACCGCGCCAGCGGCGATGAGATTCTCGCCGCGAAGCTTCTGGATAACGCCGAAGTTGCAGAGAAGTCCCGTAAGTATAAAGTGACTGAGTTCCTTGATCCATACGGCCTCTCTATGGCGGAAACAGTGAAGGCGCATAGCCAGGGACTATTGCTCTCGACCAGCGGCGGTTACGCTCAGGCGGAGCGGGTCAAAGCTGTATTTTTGACTGAAGGATATAGTTCCGAGGTCGATTTCGACATTGCCGCTCTGCAATTCGAGTGGGACGAGCGTTACGCGGAACTGTCTCACCGAGATGTGCTCGGCGGTTTACTGGGGATGGGTATCAAGCGCGAAGTGGTCGGAGATATTCTGATGCTCCGTAATGGGTGCCAGGTGATTCTTGATGCGGCCATGGCAAAGCTGGTTTTGGCTGAGTGTTCGCGCCTGGGAGCGGCGTCGGTCAATGTGAAAGCTATAACGCTTGATGCGATCGTCGGACGGGAAGAGAAGACGAAGGAGATTCGGGCTACGGTGGCGTCTCTACGCCTAGACTCGGTAGCAGCGGCTGGATTCGGTATGTCACGCAGTAAAATGGCTGAAGAAATAGAAGCGGAACGTCTGAAGGTGAACTGGAAAGAAACCCGCAGCACGTCTCACGCCGTGAAAGTCGGCGATATTCTCTCGATGCGGGGGCGCGGTCGGGTAGAGGTTGCAGAAATTACCGGTCAGACAAAGAAGGGACGAGTCGGTCTTTTGTTGAAGAGGTTCTACTAAAAGAAGGGGTGACGCCATGCTGACGTCGTTGGAAATTCTCAACCGACAATTCAAGAAAGAATTCCGGGGCTATGATCCCAAAGAGGTTGATGAGTTCGTGGCTCTGCTCGCTCGCGACTTCGAGGCTCTGTCCCATGAAAACATGGAATTGAAAGAAATGTTGGAACGCCTGAACACAAAGATGGAGCATTATCAGCATATGGAGGCCACTCTGCAGAGCACTCTGGTGATTGCGCAGGAAACGGCTGAGGAAGTAAAGCTGAATGCGAAGCGTGAAGGCGAACTGATGATCAAGGAGATAGAAGTCCGCAATCTGCGTCTGACAGATGAAACGTCGGCGAAATTGCGCAAAATGATGTCGGAATACGAGGAGATCCGCAAACAGACGCAGATGTTCCGTATCCGCCTGAAAACGATGCTGACGGCTCAATTGGAGATGCTGAAGAAAGACGAAGAGGACGAAAACTAGCGGTGGACGTGACCGGACTCAGTGTGCAGGAATGGCAGGACGGTGTCACGCTGAAAATAAAGGTACAACCCCGCGCGGGACGAAACGTGGTGCAGGGAATTCTCGGTGACGCCCTCAAGGTCGCACTGACGGCAGCGCCGGTGGACGGAGAAGCGAATCGCGAGGTAGTGGACTTCATTGCTCAGGTATTCAAGGTTAAGACGGCCCAGGTGAAGATTCAATCGGGCGAAAAAAGTCGCAATAAGACTGTGAAAATAGTTGGAATCACGCGTGAAACCTGTCTCATGGAACTGGCAGGCATGCCAAAGAAGTAACACTACTGCCTGCAAAGGCAGTTTTTTTTGCGCACATCGCAAGAGCTCCGATGCAAGGAAATTTATGGAAGAGGTGAGGGTTTTGAAGACCGTTTGTGAAGACTGGAGCAAAGTGTTTTCTCCCGACAAAGTAGGCGACAAGTGGTTTGGCGAATTTGAAACG
>CAIMNN010000215.1 GCA_903842845.1 uncultured Acidobacteriaceae bacterium
GTCTTTACCACGGCAGTGAAATCGATGTGCCCAGAGCCGATCAAACTTCTGTCGTTCTCGCTCATGTGCACATGCATCAATCGCCGCCCGGCTGTTTTCATCGCTGCATCAATCTTCTTCTCTTCGATGTTCGCATGGAAGGTATCCATCAGCACTCCAATGCTCTCGCTTCCCACCGCCTCGCAAAACTCAACCGTCTGAGCCGCCGTGTTCAAGAAAAATGTTTCTGCCCGGCCCACCGGTTCTATCGCCAGTTTGATTCCGCGGCTCTCAACCTCCGGCGCAATTTCTTTGAAGCATTCAACCGCCCACTTCCACTCATCGGCATTCCGCCGCCGCCCTGTTGCATAACCAATCGGCGCATAGAGCGGCCCACCCACACGCGTCGCGCCAAGCTCCACTGCAACATCCAACACTCTCTTTAAATGTTCCGCCGACCGTTTCCGCACCGCCGCGTCTTCGCTTATGGGGTTCACGCCTTCCGGCAGAATTGCGCAGACTGTACACTCCAACCCCGCCGCATCAAAACCGCGACGCAACTCTTTCGCGACAATCTTCTCCGGCTCAAAGACCGGAATCTCAAAGCCGTCATAGCCTTGGGCCTTGGCAAAATCAAGCAGGTGCAGATCCGCAGGTCTAAATTTCGTCGTCCAGGCAAAAGCGCTTACGCCGAGCTTCATGCGATTCTCCGAAAAACTTCTCCCTCCATTATCCACTTCTACATACGTCACACAAAACCTGCTGCACCAACTTGAACACTTCAACGAATAGAGCTACTATCTATTCGTTATGCCGTTCCCGATCAAGACATGTGTAGTCTGCGGTGAAGAGTTCGAACTGCGCCCCGGCAAGCCGGGCTTTGCCAACCGTTGCCCATCGTGCAGTGAGCCGGAAGAGACCGACCCTCACGCTGTCAGCGCCGAAGATTCGCTCGACCGCCGCTCGGCCAGCGAGATAAACGCCGAGCGCCGCAAAGCCATGCGCGACCTGCTCTACCGTAAAGACAACTGAGCGATTCAAACTGAGCACAATCGACCAACTGTACCGGTGGTATACTTGTACAGTTGAGCGCCATGCGCTCGTAAACTCCTTACCAGCAAGAGGTTGCAATGTCCGGCCACTCTAAATGGGCGACAATCAAACACAAGAAGGGCGCGCTCGACGCCAAGCGCGGCAAGATCTTTACACGCCTGATCAAGGAAATCTCCGTAGCGGCACGCGCTGGCGGAGGCGACCCCGACGGCAACCCGCGTCTGCGCACGGCTGTTCTCGCCGCCAAGGCTGAGAACATGCCCGCCGACAACATCAAGCGCGCCATTCAGCGCGGCACCGGCGAGCTTGAAGGCGCAACCTACGAAGAGATCAGCTTTGAGGGCTACGGCCCCGGCGGCGTCGCCGTCATCGTCGACGTTCTCACTGACAATCGCAATCGCGCAGTCAGCGAGGTCCGCCACACCTTCGCAAAGAACGGCGGCAACCTCGGCGAATCCGGCTCGGTCCGCTTCATGTTCTCGAAAAAGGGCGTCATTGCAGTTGAGAAGGACGCAGCCACCGAGGAGCAGCTCATGAACATCGTCCTCGAGCACGGCGGCGAAGACCTCAACGACGAAGGCGAAAGCTGGGAGATTCTCACTGACCCTGCTTCTTACGAAGCTGTCTCTGGCGCAGTCAAAGCCGCGGGCATCCCGACCGTCATGAGCGAGGTCACCATGGTCGCTTCGACCTACACCAAGCTTGAAGGCGCTCCCGCCAACCAGATGGTCCGCCTGCTTGAAGCGCTCGAAGACAACGACGACACGCAGAACGTCTACTCGAACTTCGATATGGACTCCGCCCAGATGGAAGAAGCTTAAACCAGGCCTTTCCGGAAATACAGAGAGGCCGCCCCTTAACGGCGGCCTTTTTCTTCAAACGCTGTTCACACGTAATCCATATAACTGAGGTGTGACCTTGAATTCTCAACTCACCGCCCGCTCCTTCGTTCTGTTTGCATTACTCTTCGTCGCGGCAATCGGCCTCAACGCGCAGGTCGCGCAGCACAGCACCGCCAAGACCTGGGAGTATGGCCCCTTCTTCAACGGCGGCATCGGTATCGGCGACCGCTCCGACTACAAGTTCATCTGGACCGGCGCTCAGGCTGGCCGCACCATCACGCCAATGCTCCATGCCGGCCCACTGACCGGCAGCTTTGAACTCGGCGCGGATGCAGCCTTTTTCCAGGCCTACACACCCGCCCCTCACACTTTGACCGTCGGCGAAAACACGTATAACATCGGCGGCGGCACCTTCACCGGCGCAACCGTCGCTCCAGTCATCTTCCGCTGGAACTTCTCCAAGCATGCGCACGTTCAACCCTGGCTCCAAGCCAAAGGCGCAGTCCTCTACACCACCCACAAATTCCCGCCCGACGTTCTGGTTGAGCATGGCACCCACGGCGGTACCTCCGTCTGGAACTTTATGCCTCAGGGCGGAGTCGGCTTCCGTTACTTCACCAGGCCCAACCGTTCCATCGATTTCGGCCTCAATGCCATTCACATCTCATCGGCCTCGCTCGGCGACAAGAACCCCGGCGTCAACGCCAGCCTGCAATTCCAGGTTGGTTACACCTTCTGGAAATAGCACGCTCGGCTAAAACATCTACGGTACCTGATGCGTCAATCAACTGAGGTCGGTTTAAGTTGTCCAGCAGTGCCCCTTTAGTCGCCTGTGTCCCCAACTTCTCTGAAGGAAGGGAATTGCGCATCGTCGAGGCCATCATCGCCGCGATGAAGCTCGACGGTGTGCGCCTGCTCGACTTCACTCTCGACCCCGCTCTCAATCGCTCCGTCGTCACCCTCGCCGGCGAACCCAAGCCCATCCTTGAAGCAGCCATCCGCGGTGCAGGCAAAGCCGCCGAACTCATCGACCTCAATCGTCACGAAGGTGCCCACCCACGCATCGGTGTCGCTGACGTCATCCCATTCGTTCCTGTCTCCGGCATCAAGCTTGAGCAGTGCGTCCTCCTCGCCCGCCAATGCGGTCAGGAGATATCCAAGCGATACGATATTCCTTGTTATTTTTACGAGGCCGCCGCAACCCGCCCCGACCGTCAGAACCTCGACGAGCTTCGCCGCGACCAGTTTGAAGTCCTTCGCGACTCCGTCCGCACAGACACCAAGCGCCGCCCCGACATCGGCGGGCCCAATCTCCACCCCACTGCCGGAGCCTCCGCCATTGGCGCGCGTAACTACCTCACCGGATACAACATTCACTTTAAAACCAATGACATAGCCGCTGCCCGTGCCATCGCCCGCGAGATTCGCACCACCGCCGCCGGTCAAAAAAATGTCACGGCTCTGGCCATGGTCACAAACGGCCGCGCCCAGCTCACCATGAACATTACCGACTTCAAAACCAACCCAATCTCCTCGGTCTACGCCGCCGTCGTCCGCCTGGCGAAGAAGCACCGAATAGAACTGGCTGAAGGTGAGATAGTTGGTCTGATACCCGAATCCGCCTGTGAGCGCGAAAGCGAGTGGATGCGTCATTTAGATGGATTTGTGTCTTCGGATAAAATACTGGAGAGGCGCATTGCAACGCCCCTCGAGTGGCCGATGGCCTGACACACGGAATTGAACCTGCTCGATCTGCTCTTATTCAGAGATTTTTTTGAGCGACTAATCTGTACGACTATTGCGGCACCACCGCCGCATTGGAGGACTCAGTTGAAGGTACTTTCTGCTTTTATGGTTGCCGCTCTCTTGGCTGCCGCAACATTCGCCGGTCACGCATCGCAGCTCTCAACCGACGCGCGCACCGCCATTCCTCATGACATTCAGCAACTCGTCGTCATCGACTACCGGGCCATGCAGGAGTCGTCCGCGGCCATGGCCCTCCGCAACAGGGTCATGCTCCCCGAGCTCAAGCAGCTCGAAGAGGCCCTGCAAAAATCCGGCCTCAATGACAATCACGATGTCGAGCAGCTCGCCTTCGCAATCTTCCGCTTGAAGCCCGAGAACGAGCAGACCACAATCATCGGCATCGCGCAGGGGCAGTTCTCCATGCAGGACGTTCTGGCCAACTTCAAAAAGCAGAAGATCAAGCCCACCCTCATCGGCGAGAATAAGCTCTACCCCCTTGGCACCTCGGGCATGCAGGTCGTCTTCCTTGATTCTTCCACCATCCTTTTCGGCGGCACCAGCGCCATCAAGATAGCCCTCAAGGCCCGCGACGGTGAAGCGCCAAACATGCTCACCAACCAGCCCATCATGGATGCGATGCGAGCCGTTGAAAGTGAGCCCCTGTGGAGCATCCTCGACAAAAAGGGAACCGAGACCATGATGCGCCAGGTCCTCGGCGAGGCCGGATCACTCACCGACTTTGACACCGTCCGCAAGCGCCTTCAGGCTTCCTGGTACACCATGAACTTCCAGCACGGCGTCCACTTTGACCTCACCATCCAGACCGGCGACACCTTCACCGCCGCCACCGTTGCTTCGCTCTTGAGCGCCGCCGTAGTGCTGCGCAAGGCCAGCGGCTCTGAAGCAGAAAAGGTCGCCCTCACCAACACCAGCGTTTCTTCTGATTCCGGCAAGCTCGGCGTGCACTTCGCTGTCGGCGAATCCGACTTCGAGAGCCTCATCAAGTCGCCACTCTTCCAGGGCATGGTCCACTAATCAGGTCCACGAAGCAGTTTTTAATTCATCCAACAGGGCAGCCCTTCACGGGCTGCCTTTTTGTTTATGCGGCACTGTCTATTGCCTGCGGATGCGCAACCGCTGCCACTGCCTGATTCTTGCCTAACCGCTTGGCCTCATACAGAGCCGTGTCCGCTGACTCGGTCAACACATGCGCATTCAACCCGCGCTGCGGAACCATCGTTGCGCAGCCTATGGAGACAGTCACGATTTTGTGCACACTGTCCTCGTGTTGCAGCTTGCGGTTGTTGAGCGACTTCAATATCTCTTCCGCCACTACCGCCGCACCCGCCTCGTCCGTATCCGGCAATATCACGGCAAACTCTTCGCCGCCATAACGCGCCACAAGGTCCGCTGGACGCGCCACAACGTCGAGCGCAGCCTCAGCCACCTGCTTTAAGCAACTGTCTCCGCGTACATGCCCGTAGCGGTCGTTGTACTTTTTGAAGTTGTCCACATCGATCA
>CAIMNN010000216.1 GCA_903842845.1 uncultured Acidobacteriaceae bacterium
ATTCGGCTGCCACAGCCATTCAACCAACACCGCTGATCAGGATGCCGATATGCAGAGCCCTCAATCGGCGCCGTCCGAGATGAGCAATTCAGCCGGCTCCCTCAAACTTCCACCGCAATTCCACATCGTCAAACCGCTGACCGCCTCCAATGCCCGCACGCAAGGCCCAGCGCCAAACTCCGGTGGCCGTGGACTCGAGATCCATCAGGGACCTTATTTCACTTACGCGCTGCCCCCCGGCTGGCACGCTGCGGAGGAGGGCCAGTACGCCGTCACACTCGTCTCGCCCGACAGCATGGCGATGACCCTGATGGTCGGCAACTCCGGCTACTACCCCAATGCAAACCTCGCCCAGTTCGTCCAGCAGAAATTCCAGGCCCTTCAGCCCTCCAACTTCCAAATGAGCCAGGGCCAGCCGGCGCAACCCATCGCAGGCTTCCAATCCGCTGTGCAGTTTCAAGTCTCTTACACCTCGCGTCACGGGGTCCCGACGCGCGGCGTAGCCAAGGCAAGCATCGCTACCTCCTATGACACCGCCGTTATCGTGATGACCGCGTCAATGGCCGCCGCCGACCACTGGAGCCAGTATGAAAGCTGGTTGCCCTCAGTCGGCGACCAGATCACCGCCACCAATGGCGGGGCATTCGGCCGCCGCGGCGTCATGGCCACAAACCTGCACAACTCCATCGCATACGGCGAGGCGGTAAAGCGCTATAACGATTGGTCGCAGAAAAATTGGCAGGCCACCACGGATTACCGCGACGGCATCATCGACAAGCAACAGGGAGAGCTGCGCGATAACCTCGGCTCAACCAAACGCTACGTCGACCCCTTCAACTCAAACACCACCGTCGACCTGCCGCAGGATTACAAGTATTTTTGGGTCAATAGCGATGGCACCTATGCAGGCTCCAACGACCCAAGCAGCCCCAACCAGGGCGCGGGCGGCAATTGGAAACGCGTCACGCCTAAATATCAATAATTTCCGCAGTCGCGGGCCGGTTCGCTTCGCCCATCAACCGGCCCTCTGCATCCAAACCCAGCACGCGGGCGCGCAGCATGCGGTTCGCGCTCTGCCGCCCTTCGACAACCACCGGCAAAAAATTCTCGCTCAGCGCATTGGTCTTGCTCTGCGCCGCAAGCTTCTCGTCCGTGTGCAGCGTGATGCACTCAACCTCGCGCCCCACAAATTTTTCTCGGTGCGCGCGCATCTTCTCCGCCGCCAACGACCGTAGCCGCGCCATCCGCTCATCCACAACCTGCGTCGGCACAGGATTCGCTGCATGCATCGCCCACCCCGGCGTACCCGGCCGCGCCGAAAACGGAAACAGATGCAGATACCCGAACGGCAGCGCGCGAATCAACGCAACCGTCTCTTCAAACTCCGCGTCCGTCTCGCCCGGAAAACCCGCCATCACATCCGCGCCGATAGTCAGCCCGTCACCCACCGCGCGCACCAGTTTCTCCACCTTCGCCGCGTAATGCCACGGCCTGTATCGCCGATGCATCCTGCGCAGCACCGCATCCGACCCCGACTGCAACGGCAGATGCGCATGACGCGCGACGCGCGGCGCATGCTCGGCCATCAAAGCTATCAGCTCATCGGTCCAATCCATCGGCTCAATCGAACTCAACCGCAACCGCGGCAGCTTCGTCTCATTCAGAATCTTCGCTACCAGCGCAGTCAGAGTCCTCGGCTCATCCGTCATACCGCGCTCTCTGCCCCACCGCCCCAAATTAATTCCCGACATCACCAGCTCATTGCCGCCCGCTGCTACAAAACCCTCCACTTGCCGCATCACCGCCGCCGCATCCAAACTCCGCGAAGCCCCACGCGTCTGCGGAATCACGCAAAACGTGCAGTGGTTCTCGCACCCTTCCTGGATTTTCAAATTCGGCCGCGTCTGATTGCGCCCGCCGTCCTCACTCTCGTCGCTCACACCCGACGGTGCAATCTGCGCCTCCTCCAAAAACGAGTGTGCAAACCGGTCATCAGCCAGAATCGCAACCGCACTCCCCTGCAACAATTTGTGAACCGACACAAACTCATCGGGTGCCCCATCCTTCGCGTTCTTTGCGAAGGGTGGGATTGAATGATCATCACTCAGGCCAAAATTCTCGGGTGCCCCTTTGCCTTTCCCATCATGTCCCTCGCTTTTGGGAACCGGGGACTGTAACAACTCCTCCACCACCGCCGGAGCAAACGCCTTGTGACTGTTCCCCACCACCGCGCGAACTCCAGCCAGCGCCGCCAACTCATCCGGCGCGCGCTGCGCATAGCAGCCGGTCACAACAATCTTCGCTTCAGGATTTTTTCTGTTCGTCCTTCGTATAAACGCCCGCGCCGCACGATCCGCTTCCGCCGTCACGCTGCACGTGTTCACCACTACAACTTCAGCCGCATCCGCGCCCGTCTCCGCAAGTCCCTCCGCGCGCAATCGCTCGGCCACGGCCTCGCCATCGGCCCGCGCCGCACGGCAACCAAAGTTTTCAATGTAAAAGCCCGACATTACAGATTGCACCTCTTCAGCTCCACCTCTGCGCGCTGCAAATCCTCTTCCGTATCCACGCCCACCGATTCCGCCTCCACATGTGCCACCACGATCCGCATCCCGTTCTCAAGCATCCGCAACTGCTCCAACTTCTCCGTCAACTCAAGCGGAGAAGGCTTCAACGCGGCAAACCGTTCCAGCGCCGCACGCCGATACGCATAAATTCCCAAATGCTTTCTGTAAGCAACCGGCGCGTCCCCGTCTCTATCAAACGGAATCGCCGCCCGTGAGAAATACAAAGCGCGCCCATCAATCCCCGTCACAACCTTCACCGCATTCGGATTGTCGACCTCATCCGCCGCACACGGCACAGCCAGCGTCGTAACATCAACAGCCCCATCCGCAAACGGCGCAAGCAGCTTGCGGAAGTGCACTGCCGTCAGCAACGGCTCATCGCCCTGGATGTTCACATAAATATCGGCCACATGCCGCCGCGAAATTTCATAAACCCTGTCCGACCCGCTCACGCAATCGGCTGAGGTCATCTCCGCGGCAATCCCACGCGCCCGGCAAACCTCCATCACCTCGTCCGAATCCGTAGCCACAATCACCGCATCCATCGCGCCCGACTCACTCGCCGCCCGCCAAACCCACTCCACCAGCGGCCGCCCGGCCAACTCGCGCAAAACCTTCCGCGGCAGCCGCGTCGAACCCAGCCGCGCCGGAATCACACCTAATATGGATACACTGCTCATTCCCTATGAGTTTACGTTCTCGCCGGATGCCCTGTCAGCCGCAAGCTCCCGCATCCGCGCCTCTGCCCGCTCCAGCGCCCGCCGCGCCACTTCGCCCTCGTGGTACTGCTCCTCAGCATTCACAAACTCCACATCACTCATGCCCAGCGAACCAAACAACGCCCGCAGATACGGCTCCTGATAATCCATCGCCGCAATTGCCGACCCCGCACCATAATCCCCACCACGCGCCGTAAAAACAAAAACCCGCTTCCCCACCGGAACCAGCGGCCTCACACCCTCCGCCGTCACCTCAAACACCCGCCCCGGCCGCACCACCAGGTCTATCCACGCCTTCAGTGACGCAGGAACCCCCAAATTCCACATCGGCGCAGCCACCACCAGAACATCGCACTCCAGCAGCTCATCCACCAAACCATCGCTCAGCGCCAGCAACCGCCGCTGCTCCGCACTCCGCGCCGCCTCCGGCGCAAAAAACGCCTCCACCATCGCCGCATCCAGGTACGGCAGCTTCTCAGCCGTTGTATTGTGATGCACCACCCTCGTCCCGGCATGCCGCTCGCACCACCGCTCAACAAACTCACCCGCCAGCCGCGACGAAACCGACTCCGCACGCGGGCTCGAATCAATATGCAGCACCATAGCCATAACCGCAATCTTACCCGCGCCCCCGCTCAACTGCCGTGACCGCACCCCGCCAACCGTTTGACCGCCGCCCAAAACCCCAATAAAATCAAAGTTGGTGCTTTACGCGCCTCCTTCCACCCGGCGGAGTAGCTCAGATGGTTAGAGCGTGGGATTCATAACCCCAAGGTCGACGGTTCGATCCCGTCCTCCGCCACCATATCAATCCCCATTTCCACCAACATCTAATTGCTATTCGCTAACATCGGCCACTGAATCGGCCAATTTGTTACACAAAAACAATTAAATACTTTAGAATGAATATGGTTTCAGCACGGCAAATCGGCCATGCTCGGACTGTGGAGAAGCATGGCCATGTCCAATATTGAATCTGTTGACAGAATCGAACCCGCGCTGCTGGCCGATGCACCGGTTGAAATTATGGATGTCGTAGCGGAATTATCTGCCAGATCTGCCACGCTTCAAGCGGCACTGCATCCACGAACCGCGTCTAATCTCGCTGATCTCGTTCGCATCATGAACACCTACTACAGCAACCTGATAGAAGGTCACCACACTCGTCCTCGTGACATTGAGCGTGCTCTTTCAGGCAAGCTCGATACGAATATAAAACGCCGGGATCTCCAGATAGAAGCCAGGGCTCAAGTCCAGGCACAGGCCGAGGTTGATAAGTCATTTTTCGAAGGCAGGCTACCGGACCCCACATCAGCAGAGTTCATTCTCAACCTCCATATGCAGTTTTATCGCGATGCGCCAGAGTCTATGTTGCTGATCAAGGGGGCAGGTCGCGAGTTCGTGATGGAGCCTGGAAAGTGGAGATCGGTTCCAGAGCATGATGTGGCTGTCGGACAACATCTCCCACCATCGAGTGAACGTGTTCCAGAGTTCATGCGTCACTTTGAAAGCCAGTATAAACAGCAAGGAGCAGGAAAGGGCGCACGCATCCTCGCTTTACCCGCGGCTCATCATAGACTGAATTACATACATCCATTTCCTGATGGCAATGGCCGTGTGAGTAGGCTCATGAGCCATGCAATGGCGCACACTGCCGGAATCGGCGCTCACGGGCTTTGGTCCATATCGCGCGGTCTCGCGCGTGGACTGGAAAGCCGCAGCGAGTACAAAAGAATGATGGATCACGCTGATACGCCTCGTCAGGGTGCATTGGATGGTCGTGGCAATCTTTCTATGCGGGCATTGGAGGAGTTTACTTTGTGGTTTCTGAAGGTCTGTCTTGACCAGGTGGATTTCATGACCGGGTTATTCCAGATCGACGAGCTTGCTCTGCGATTCAAAAAGTATGTTTCAAACAGCAACACTCTCAAGCCTGAATCCTCTCGCCTGTTGGAAGAAGCCTTGGTCCGGGGAGAATTTGATCGCGGAGAGGTCTCGCGCATCACCGGACTTCCTGAGCGCACTGCTCGGCGACTATTGAACGATCTTGTTGCCGTGGGGCTACTTGCCTCAACTACCCCAAAAGGACCCATGTCTCTCCGTTTCCCCACAGAGTCGCTGGATATCCTGTTTCCCCGGCTATACATGGAGGCATGACCTCCCACCCCTCCACCCTGAGCCCATTTACACTAGAATTACGTCTATAGGGTCAGGGGACTCTCCCCCTACGGTGGTGTCAGTGAACAAGTTTTTTCAGCGTTTTGTCTTCGTGACCGGCACGGTGATCTTTGCCACGGTCGTTCTTGGCTTCCTCGCCAGTGAATTCGGCTGGCTCAGCGTTCGCGCAATGGACGGCCAGGAAGGTGCCTACAAGCAGATCAGCGTCTATGACGACGTCCTCGAGCACATCCAGAGCGACTACGTCACCGAGCCCAACATGAACAACGTCACCGCCGGTGCGCTCCACGGCCTGCTTGAGTCGCTCGATGCCGACTCCAGCTACCTCTCCCCCGCCGAGTACAAGATCTACAAGGACCACGCTCCCGACGCCGCCACACAGGTCGGCCTCGTCGTCGCCAAGCGATTCGGCTACGCGGTCATCGTCGTCATTCAGCCCGGTTCGCCCGCCGCCAAGGAGCACCTCTCCGACGGCGACATCATCGAATCCATCGACGGCCAATCCACCCGCGACCTCTC
This sequence comes from uncultured Acidobacteriaceae bacterium, assembly GCA_903842845.1. Taxonomy (GTDB): domain Bacteria; phylum Acidobacteriota; class Terriglobia; order Terriglobales; family Acidobacteriaceae; genus CAIMNN01. The sequence continues at coordinate 5,984 of CAIMNN010000216.1, forward strand.
CCTCGCCATGATCCGCACCCTCCTCAGCGGCAAGCCCGGCTCCACGGTCGTCATCTCCGTCGTCCGCTCCATGAAGCCCGAGGGCGACAAGATCACCCTCACCCGCGGCCCCATCGCTGAGCCCACGCTCGATGAAAAGCCCTACAACGACGTCAGCGCGCTCTACCTAAAGCCCGGCGTACTCACTGACGCACGCATCGACGCGCTCGCTGAAAAGATTAAGACCGACGGCAAAGGCAAAAAGATCATCCTCGACCTGCGCGACACCGCCATCGGCGATGAAGCTGCCGGCATCCGCCTTGCCAATCTCTTCATCAAAGAAGGCACAATCGCGACCGTAAGCGGCCAGAAGTATCCCACGCAAACTTTTAACGCCGACTCTACCAAGACCATCACCGACGCGCCGCTCATCGTCCTCATCAATCGTGGAACCTACGGCGCAGCCGAGCTCACAGCCGCCGCCATTCTCGATTCCAAACGCGGCGACGTTCTCGGCGAGCGCACCTTCGGCGAAGGCGTGGTGCAGAAGACCATCGAACTCCCTGACGGCGCAGCGCTCTTCCTCACCGTCGCCAAGTACGCATCCCCCGCCGGCCACAAGATCGAAGATGACGCCGTTGTCCCCTCCATGATCGTCGGCCTCGGCGAGAACGAAGACGAAGAAGCCAACAACGCCAACAAGCCCGATGAGATTCTCTTGAAGGCCATCGAGCTCCTCAAGGTCCGCCAGTCCGCTCTGCCCGCAACCACAGCGCCGGTAAAAAACTAACGCGCTTCAGAGCCTCAATCATTCGGCCCGCTGACCACTTCGGTCTGCGGGCCTTTACTTTTTCCGCACTTGCGTTCTCTGGTTCACACCACGCTCTTGAACCCTCCGCCGACCCTCGCTACATGCTACGCTCGCACTTAAGGGGTCGTATTTTCTTTGCCGGATAAGCAGCTCAAATTCGAACATAAAAAATGGGTCTTTGACGAAGAAGAAGATGAGTCCGCGCCCGCACCTGCACCTGCGCCAAAACGCCCAACTCCAATTCAGCCGCCATCCAAGCCGCCCGTGCCGCCCCGCCATCGCCGCAAGCTCGCCGGTCGCATCGCCTTCGCCATCCTCATCCTTCTCGCCATCTCCACCGGCTCGCTCTCCGGCCTCATCCTCGTCTACTCCGCCGAGCTTCCGCAGATCCACGACCTCGAGCGTTACCGCCCCTCCACCACCACCGACCTCTATGACGTTAAAGGCCGACTCATCGGCTCCTTCGCACTCGAGCATCGCGTCGTCGTCAACTATGACGACCTCTCCCCCTCGCTCCGCCAGGCCGTCATATCCATCGAAGACAAATCCTTCGAGTCGCACTGGGGCATCAATGTCTTCCGTGTCGCCGGCGCAGTCTGGCACGACATCCGCAGCCACGGCCGCGGTCAGGGCGCATCCACGCTCACCATGCAGCTCGCGCGCAATCTCTTCCTCTCCTCCGAGCGCACCGCCTTGCGCAAAGTGCAGGAGGCCTACCTCGCCATCCAGATCGAGCGCGCCTTCACCAAGCAGCAGATCTTCACCCTCTACGCCAACCAGATCTACCTCGGCAGCGGAATGTACGGCTTCGAAGCCGGCAGCCAATATTATTTTTCCAAGCACGCCAAGGACCTCACCATTGCCGAAGCCGCGCTCCTCGCCGGTCTGCCCAAAGGCCCCGAGGCCTACTCGCCCATCAAATTTCCCGACAAAGCCCTCAAGCGCCGCAACCTTGTCATCAGTGAAATGGAATCCGACGGCGCAATCACCCACGCGGATGCGGAGAACGCGCGCAACACACCGCTCGGCCTGAATATTCAAGAGCATCAAATGCCGCTTGCGCCGTGGTTCGAAGAAGAGGTCCGTCAGGAACTTGAAAAACGTTTCGGTGCAGAGCAGGTTCACGAAGACGGCCTGCACGTGGACACGACACTCGACCTCGACCTGCAAAAGACCGCCGACCAGGCGCTCGCCAAGGGCCTCAACGATTACGAACATCGCCACGGCTGGAAAGGCAAACTCGACAACGTCCTCACCAAGGGCCAATCAATCGAGAGCTACAAACATCCCGACTGGATCGTCAGTTACAAACCCGGCGAGTTCGTCCACGCCATCGTTATTCGCACCACGCCTCAGCAGATTCTCGCCCGCATCGGCAAAGACCAGTTGCTCATCAAGAACGAAGACTGGAAGTGGACCGGCATCAAGAGCGCTGACAAGCTCGTCAAGCCCGGTGACATCATCTTCGTCCGCCTCCTCGACCAGCTCGACACATCGCTCCCCAATCATCCGCGCCGCGCAGCGCTCGAGCAGGATTCAGGCGTTCAAGGCTCCGTGATGGCCATCGACAACTCAAGCGGCGACGTTCTCGCCATGGTCGGCGGCCGCGACTACGCGCTCTCCGAGTTCAATCGCGCCACGCAGGCCGAACGCCAAACCGGCTCCAGCTTCAAACCATACGTCTACACCGCCGCGGTTGAAGATGGCGTCAAACCCGACGACACCATCGTCGACTCACCCATCAGCTTCAACGGCTGGTCGCCGCACAACTACGAAAACAACTTCCTCGGCGCAATGACCATCCAGCACGCCTTCGCAGAATCGCGCAACGTCCCCGCCGTCAAACTCGCTGACCGCGTCGGCATGCACAAGGTCGCTGACATCGCGCACCGCTTCGGCGTCACCTCCACCATCCCGCCCTATCTCCCCGTCGCACTCGGCGCAGTTGAAATATCTCTCGAAGAGCAGGTCGCCAGCTACTCCGTCTTTCCCAACGACGGCATTCGCGTCAAGCCGCGCTTCATCCGCAAGGTGAAAAACGCTGACGGCATCACCCTCTGGGAAGAGCCGCCCGCCATCACCGAAGTCGTCAGCCAGCAAACCGCGCGCACCATGATGACGCTACTCCGCGAGGTAACGCAATCCGGCACTGCAGCCGCTGCCAAGCAACTCAATCACGCCATCGGCGGCAAAACCGGAACCACCAGCGACTACACCGACGCATGGTTCATCGGTTTCTCGCCCTCCGTCACCTGCGGCGTCTGGGTCGGCTATGACGGCCGCCAATCGCTCGGCGACAAAGAGACCGGCGCACGCGCCGCCCTCCCCATCTGGATGGATGTCATGCGCAAAGCCTTCGAAAGCGCAAAGCCCGATGAAGATTTTCCCAGCAGCGCCATCGCCGGCGAGAGCAAAAATAATTTAGCCGCGCAAGTTGCTCCCGCTCAGCCGCAGCAACAAGCTACCCCGCAGCCGCGCACTCCGCAGGTAACCGCTTCGCCCACTCCAACAAAAACAAATAAACGCACACCGCCACCGGTCTACAACTCAAACCCCGACCGCCCCGCCTATCAGCCCGCACTCTCAGGCCAACCCGCTGCAACGCAGAATCAACAGCGCAAACCTGTCCGTCCCGCGTTTCCGCAGAATTAATTTCAGATTGATGTGTCATTCCGAGCGCAGCGATGGATCTGCTGCTTGACTCTCTGCTCTCCCCACACAGTGTCATTCCGAGCGCAGCGATGGATCTTGCTGCTTGACTCTCTACTCTCCCCACACAGTGTCATTCCGAGCGCAGCGAGGAATCTGCATTTGCTTTTTCTTAACTAACTAAAAATTTGGATCGTGCGCTGTTCCCCGTTCCCTAATCCCTGTTCCCTGTCCTTCTAAAATATCTCTGCGCCCTCACCACGTCCTTCATAATCTGCGCCTTCAACGCCTCCGCGCTCTCCCACTTCTTCTCCGCGCGTATCCGATGCAAAAACTCCACCTCTACAACAGGTGCCTCGCCGGCATCAAACTCCGCAAAATTCAACAAATGCGATTCAATCGCAAACCCCGCGCCTTCAAACGTCGGCCTATTGCCCACATTTGTCACCGCTTCAAATACGCGCCCCGCAATCCGCACCCGCGTCGCATAAACACCAAGAGCCGGCACTACGCCTTCATACACACCCAGGTTCACCGTCGGCACAACCAGCTTTCCGCCCACACCTCGGTCTCGCACCTGCGTGCCGCGAATCATGAACCGCCGCCCCAGCATCCACCGCGCCTTATTGACCTGCCCCGCCGCAACTGCCGCACGCACCGCCGAGCTTGATACCTCAACGCGACCATGCACCTTCACCGCATCATGTACCGTGAGCACAAATCCAAACTCGCGCCCGAACTCCGCAAGCTCTTTCACGCCCGCCTCGGCCCCGCGCCCAAACCGGAAGTTCGCGCCTTCATGCACTCCGCAAACCTTCAGCCCGCGCATCAGCACGCGCTCCACAAACTCATGCGCGCTCATCGCCGCCAACTCCGCGTTGAACTCAAGCACCACAACGCCATCAATCCCCGTGCCCGCCAACAACTCAAAGCGCATCTCGCCCGGCGTTATCAACTTCGGCGCGCGCTCCGGCGTCAGCACCTCTTCAGGATGCGGCGCAAAAGTAACCGCCAGCGCTCTCGCCCCACGCTCCCGCGCATCACGCACCACCGCGTCGAGTATCTCGCGATGCCCCAAATGCACTCCGTCAAAATTTCCAATCGAAATTACACTGGCGCCCAACTCAGCCGGCACTTCCGCCAGCCCTCTATATATAGGTACCATCATGCCAGCTGCACCTTCACGCGCAGCCCGTCGTATGCAAGCTCCATTCCGTTCGGCAGCAGCGCATTTGTATGCGAGTGCCCCAGCTCATGCGCAATATGTGTAAAGTACGTCTGCTCCGCGCCGATCCGCTCCGCCAGTTCCATCGCCTGGTCTATCGTCAAATGATTATGATGCGGCTTGTGCCGCAGCGCCGAAAGCACCAGTACATCCAATCCCTCAAGCAGCGCAAAGCTCGCGTCAGGAATCCCGCTCACGTCAGTCAAATAAGCAACGTTGCCAATGCGATATCCCGTAATCTCCATATCGCCATGCAACACCGGCACCGGAACAAAATCCACGCCATGCACAACATTGTGCTCGCCCAGCGGCTCCAGATTCACACGCGCGCGATTCTTGTACGTCGCATCCGGTGCAAGCGTGTAATCAAAAATTTTCATCAGCGTAGCGCGCGTCTCGTCCGTTACATACAACGGTATCGGCCCTTGCGCGCGGAACCACTCAAAGCTCAGCGGCCGCAGATCGTCGAAACCCAAAATATGGTCGGCGTGAGAGTGCGTATAAAAAACCGCGTCCACATGATTCACGCCCTCGTTCAACGCCTGCGTGCGGAAGTCCGGCGTCGTGTCAATCACCACCGTCCGCACTTCTTCCCCGTCTTCCCAACGCAGCAACACCGACGGCCGCAGCCGTTTGTCGCGCGGGTCTCGAGATGTGCACACCACGCAGCCGCAACCCAGCGTCGGCACACCCATCGATGTCCCCGTGCCTAAAAAAATCAGCTCGCCATTCATCGCGCTCGTCCTACTTCTTCTCCGCGGGCGGCGGCGGCACCGGCTGCATCGATATCATCTTCGTCAGCTCCAGGAACGCCATCCGCGCCTCAAACA
>CAIMNN010000217.1 GCA_903842845.1 uncultured Acidobacteriaceae bacterium
CTGGTGGAGGAGAGGCTCATCTTGATGCGGCCGTCGCCGATGGATGCGGGGATGTGGAAGATGGGGGAGCCGAAGTTTACGCCGTCGACGCCGAGCGGTCCGGAGAGATGGAGTTTGACGAGTTCCGAATCGCCTGCGGAGATTTCGGTGATGAAGATGTGGTCGTTGTCAGCCCAGTCCAGCCAGACCGGCGATGCGGGGCGGCCGGGTGTGAGGTTGCGCGGTTCGCCAGCTTTTGCGGAGACGAGCCAGAGGTCGCCGCCGGTTTCGCCCTGGTCGCTCATGAGTCCGCCGATGAAAGCGATTGACGAGCCGTCTGGGCTCCAGCGCGGGACTGCGATTTGGAGGCCGTGGAGGGAGCCAGCCACCTGCGACGGGGCCAACAGCACCTTCGGCGCAGTTGGTGTCAGCGGAGTATTTGCCGAATTTGAAAATTCAACGCTGTAAAGATTAGCAACCCACCAGTTGTTTTCTCCGGGCGGGTTTGCGGCGATGAAGGCGATGGCCACGCCATCGGGACGCCAGTCGAACTCGTAGACGTGGAGGTTTGCGGGAGTGGCGAATTCGATGGGTGTGGTTTTGTCAGTGTCTGTGCGCGCGATGGCGACGCGCTGAATTTCAACGCCATCTTCGCCGATGACGCCGGACCAGGGCTTCATGGCTGCTAGCGCGCCGGCGGGGCGGGTTGCGCCTTCGACGTAGAGGAAGGCGACGTGGCGGCCATCGGGCGAGAAGGCGGGCGCTTCGACGTAGCCTTTGAGATCGGTGATGCGGATTGCTTTGTCGTTGCGCTGTGCGTCGGCGATGTAGAGATTTTGCTGCTGGCTTTCACCGCAAGACGCGAAGAGAGCGATGGCGTTCGACTTTGGAGACCAGGTGAAGCTGGCGGCGTGGCAGTTGTCAGTGAACTCGACCTTGCGTTCCTTATCTTTTTTGCCGTCGGCATTGCGCACGGCGACGACCAGGGTACCGGTTTCGTCGATCCATGCGAAGTGCGCGCCATCTGGCGAGACGGAGACCTGGCCGATGTAGTGGGCGCGCTGCGTGCTGTTGAAGATGGCATAGAGACGCTCGCGGGTTGGGGCGAGGGGGTCTGATTGCGCGGCGGCGATGTGGGGCTGTCCGAGAGCGAGTGCGAGGAGAGCAAAAGTGAAGAAACGCGCAGGGGTTCTGGTCATGGAGAAATGCTAACAGGCGGAATCAGGGGTCAGAAATCAGAAGTCTGGGGTCAGGGAAAAGAAAAATGCTGAGTAACAAGCTGTTGTTGTTTATATTGTTGCCATGACGGAAACGGGCGAAAAGAGAGCAGTGAAGGTTGCGCGCAAGAAACGTGAAAAGGTTGTGCAGCGCTTTAATCCGCATGAGACGGCGCGGGTTGATTCGCTGGCAGGTGCGCCGCTGGCGACGTTCAGGCAGCGGCTGATTGCGTATTCCATTGATGGCTTGATCGTGCTCATACTTAATGTATTACTGGTGGCATATTTGAACCATCTGATCCATGATGTGTGGCACATCAATGAAGACTTCTATCACTCGGCTTCAGGTCATACGAGTACGAACATCCGATTTGAGCCTGAGCGGTTCAAAGATCTGATCGAAGTGTTCTGGGTGTTGACGTACTTTGGACTTTCCGTGTGGTGGACGAATGGGCTTACGTTGGGCAAGCGGTTGATGCGGATACGCGTGGTTTCGCTGACGCATGAACGGATAACGCTGTGGCAATCGTCGGAGCGGGCGCTGGGATATGGCGCTTCGGCGCTTGAAGCGGGGTTTGGATTTTTTCAGTACTTTATTTATCCGAACCATACGTGCGTGCATGACCGGATAGCGGAGACGATAGTGGTGCAGGAACCGAAGCGCAGCAAGCCGGAGCGGAAACCGAAGAGCGCGCCGGAGCCGAGCGAGCAGGAGCCGAAGGAAAGCTGACCAAGGAGACGCGGTTTATTTATATTTAACACATGCCAGAGACGAAGCTGACAACAACGATCAAGGCGCAGGTGCGCGAGCGCGTGAAGGGCGAGCGGCGTTACAACCCGCACGGAACGCAGCGCATGGAAGAGTTGGCGGGCGTGAAGCTGGCGAGCTTCAAGCACCGGCTGTGGGCGTTTGTGATCGATTGGGTGATATTGAGCGTTGTGATGATTCCTTTCGGGTCAGTGCTGGGCACGGGGCTGAAATATTTTTCTCCGGAGAAGGCGAAACCGGCGAGCCCGGTGGTGCATTACGAAACCACCAAGCCGGACCCGAATGACCCGACGAAGATGGTGACGGAGAAGAAGGACGTCCCTGTTGATGAGGACGAGGAAGATGCGGTGGCGGAAAAGAAAGAGAAGAAGCTGACCGAAGAGATATTCGACCCTGTTTTTGGGTTGCTGTATTACGGATTTTTTGTTTGGGCGACGAATGGACGGACGCCGGGGAAGAAGTGGATGGGGGTTCGCGTGGTTTCGCTGGTGAGGCCGCGGATAACGTTGTGGCAATCGTGCGAGCGGGCGTTGGGATATGGCGCGTCGGCGCTGGAGGCGGGGTTTGGATTTTTTCAGTTCTTCATCAACCCCAACCGTTGCTGCGTGCATGACCGTATTGCGGAAACGATTGTGATTGAAGACCCGCCGCGGGAGAAGCAGGCAGCGATTGAGGAAGCGAAGATTGTGAAGGAGGTTGCGCTTGAAGAGGCGACGGAGGCGCGTGCGTTGGATGAAGAGGTGTTAAGTGAGGGTGAGTCGGAGTCGAAGCGGAACTCTTGAGTCCCTGAATGAAGACGGGAGCTTTGAGTCCGTTAAATCCTGCTGAAATTTCTCACCGAATGCTC
>CAIMNN010000218.1 GCA_903842845.1 uncultured Acidobacteriaceae bacterium
CCTACCCCATTTCTTGCTTCGCCTTTGACTAGCGCGAATTATGCAATCAAGTGCTTGCGGCGCAACACGCCCAGGCCTAACAACGCACCACCAATCAAACTCAAGGTAGCTGGCTCAGGCGCTGCCGTGGAAGCCAATGTTCCTTGCGTCGTTGTGGTGCCCGGCTGGGCGCCGGAGTCCGGGTTGACAATTCTGGTTGTTGGATTGATGTTGAAGTAATTGGTGCCGAAATTACCGGTCCAAGCGCCGGTTCCAGCTCCGAGTTGGGTTGGCGCCCAGCTGATTGTGATCGTAGACACATCCGTGAATACGGAACCACCAGCCGACGTCCCTACGAAGATGCCCGAAGCGTTATCGGTCGTATCGGTGACCTTCAAGTTGAAAGTGAAGGCACCGAAAACCGAGCCGCCGGCGCCGGCCTGGGTTGTGCAGAGAGCGCATGTAAGCGTCCAGTTGCCATAATTGACGTTGCCCAAGCCAACTGTCGTGGGGCCGTCAGCCACGAAGACGAGGCTGGCAGCAGCTCCGCCTGTATTGCCTAAAGTGAGGCCTGTCCCGCCATTGAAGCCACTACCTGTATCCGTCTGGAAGGTAACGGTTGCCGCGCCGGCGCCTGCTGCCAGCATGAGTCCAATGACGCCGGTGCCCGCGGCGGATTTAACGAAGTTGTTTATGTTCAATTGATTTTCCTTTTTGTGTGATTCGCGCTTTGCCTATTGCTGGGCAAGCGACACGTGACTAGATGCAAGCTGGCGCCCGCAAGCGGAGAGACCGGTATGCAGCGCGATGTCACTGATAACAAGGATGGAATTCCGAAGGTAACCAGGAGGGGATAAGGTGTTATGGGATCGGACTTCGGCTCCATAAGGTCAGCTGGCCGCATTTGGCCGCCGCAATCAGTCTGAAGCAAAGCTATTGTAGTTTTTCGACAATCACAAAGGTAATGTCATCTGGCTGCGGCAGTCCTTTGGTGAAGGCTTCCAGCGAGACGAGTAAGCCCCGCTCAAGCGACGGGCTTCCTGCGGGGGCTTCCAGCTCAATGATCTCCATCAGCCGCTCCGCGCCGAACACTTCACCCTTCGGATCCTCCGCTTTGATGAGCCCATCGGTATAAGCGACCAGAACATCGCCTTTATCCAGATGGAACCGGGAGGGCCGGTAAGTGGCGAACGAGAACATCCCGAGCATGTAGCCATCGGAGACCAGCTCTTCAAGCTTTCCCGTGGCAGAACGGTAGGCGTACGTGGGAGTGTGGCCCGCGCTGATGTACTGCCCTGTGCCATCGGGCCCCAACTCGAAGAGGAAGAGCGTGACAAACTGCGCGGGCATTGACTTGTTGCAGAGTAGCTGGTTCAACCTGTTCAACACCTCCGCTGGTTCGGTCCCCGGATTGAATTCCATGGCGAGCGCACCCAGCACCATCGAACTCAACAGCGCGGCTGACACTCCCTTGCCGGAAGCGTCGGCCAGCACGCCCATCCAATGTGCCGGGTCAAGCTGCTGGAAATCGTAGAAATCCCCGCCGACAAACCGGGTGGGATTGTTGAAAGCATGAACGCGGTAGTTTTCCAGCTGTGGCAGGATGCGCGGCAGCAGGCTCTCCTGTGTCTTCCGCGCCAGCAAATACTCCTGCTCCGTTTTGAGGCGAACCACCTCGCGGCTCTCCTCGAGTTCCCTGACGGTCCGTTGCAGGAGTTCGGCGGTGGACTTTGTTTGGAGGTGCAGCAGCCTCACTTCGAGGATGTTGCGGACACGCGCCAGCAGTTCCGGCAATTCGAAGGGCTTACTGACAAAATCCTTTGCCCCGGCATTGAGCGCGCGCAGTTTGTGGCCGGGTTGCGCGGTGATGACCAGTACAGGC
>CAIMNN010000219.1 GCA_903842845.1 uncultured Acidobacteriaceae bacterium
CAGCGCAGACTTGCCGGTCTTTGATGCGCCAGTGATCACATTGACCACGCCGGGATTGAATTTGACAATCCTACTGCGACCATCGTGGCTATAAAGCACAATACTCAGAATCTGCATGCTCATGGACGCACCCCAAAGATTGCCATTACGGTACTGGAACTTCCAGAGTTAGCCAGCCATTTCCCGACGAACTCCGCGTGCTTCATGCAAGATCGTACTTCATTGGTCGAGTCTTTCAAATCGGCCGTAATAAGTTTCTTCCACTTCGGATTCGCGACAACCGCACCAGCCTGAAACTGCAGAAAGCCATGAAGTCCACCGAACATCATTGCTTCTTTCGTAAACTTGACCAGCATACGACTCCGATCCGCGACACGTGATCGAGCTAACGGGTTGTCATCAATCCACACCGCGAGAGATGTTCTGATTGTCGTAGGGAGAGCCTCTCGCGTGGCGCGATGAAGCACGATAGGAAGAACAAGAAAGGACAATTCAAACGGCAAAGGTTCTTGAGAGGTGCTCCTGTAGCCAACGGCAGCCTGCCACAAGAGACAACTGCAGAAGCTCGGATTAAGAAGCGTACGCTCCTCCGAAGGGCGGCTTGTCCAAAGACTCATGCTTGGCCCTCCTTTGCCTGGAGAAGTGCTGCCAGTCGCTCACGAAATTGGGGATGCCAGCCAAGCCGCACTTCGTCCGCCAATATGTGCAATGAGCCGCGTGTGATGAATGGCTCAGTAACTCCAGGACGGATCGGAATGGATGTACTCTCGGCCCAGCGCAATACTTGGCGTGCGGCCTTCTTCTGCTCTTCTTCCGCAACTGTTTCGCCAAGCTCATCTTGGACACCCTCAAAGATAAGCTCCCACTCCTCAACTAACCTGCGCTCATATTGAGTCAGATCTCCGAGCAGAACCAAATCATCACGAAGCCATCGAGACCGTTGCTCGAAAGCCCGATAGTAGTCTTTCACCGCAGCAGCAATACGCCGCTTGCCTGCCGTAATAATTTCAAGCTGATATACAAAATTTGAGCCAGCATGTGCGGTCTGAGTTGCCTCATCCAGGTCGAACGTCAGCAGATCATCATCGATCGGAAGGGAGTCCTGTTTGAACTGTTCACGCAAGTCAGACATCTGCGCTTCAATCTCTGTGGCCAGCACGCGGTCAGCAAGAGAAGCAGACGTAAGCTGTTTGAGTGTCCGGCGCAACCACCAGCCTTCAAGACGCTCCAGAAACGCATCATGATATTTTCGATCTACAGCCCAAAATACCTCTGCTTTCAAGTCAGCATTCAAGTCTGAAATGGTTGGAGCACCGTCAAGCACGACGATGCTTTCCACCACGAGCTTCTGCTCTTTTGCAGAGATATCCAAAAAGGCCTTGTATGCAGGGGCATTTGCCACGCTAATGGACGATTGTGCAGTAGCGGCCAACCCTCGCAGTGCGGCGTCAACATCGCGATTGCTGTCATGTCGAAGAAAAGACGCTATGGACCCCGTTGAAGCCTTGGCTGTAGTGAGGAGATGAAGTGCTGTTCCGAAAGGAATCGTTTTCGCGGCGTAGCCTTCAAACCAAACACGTAGCGTCTTCCAGAGGTCTGCACTCGCATCTGTCAGGCTTGCTTCGTGGCTTTGATGATGCTTTGTCTGGAGCAACTCATCTGGTTTGCCACCCCTTGTTTCGAATGTGACGTCGTCCAGTGTCTCAAGCGAAATCAGAAAATCATCATTCATTTTCAAACGACGCAAAGCCCACAAGAGCCCGACGCGAACCTGATAGAGGTATCCTAGTGCGCTGTCTGCTGCCGAAAATGGGTTTGGTACTGTCATCGTGAAACCGCTGTATTCCTTTGTTGATCCATTTGAAGATCACCGCGAAATGCTTTTGCAAGGGTGGCCTGCTCAAGACGCGCGATAAGATCAGTAGCTCGTGCAGCTTGGTCACCCAACCGCACGAGTTGCGTGTCGTGTATCCCGAGAAAAACGAAGTTGACCGAAATGTTCTTCATGTTTCGCAAGATCCTTAGTGCCGAACGATTATTCCAATCCGCATATCGCAGACCACGTGATTACTCGTTTATCTGCTTTTCAAGCGCCGCCAGCGTTTCGATAATGCTATCGAATGCGGGCGGTTCACCAAAGATCATCACGCCCATGTTTCGGTAGTCCCTCTCCAAAGCCGCGAGGCGTTCTGCCCTTGGCACAAGGCTGAGGCTTCCTGGGCGTGCCAACTCATAGTGAGCCCATCCGG
>CAIMNN010000220.1 GCA_903842845.1 uncultured Acidobacteriaceae bacterium
CAGCCACAAGCTCTCCGGCCCGCCCCATCCATTCGGCTTGCCGTCCGCCCCAAAGTGCATCGGAACCCGCGCCGGCAACTTCTCCGGCCCATACAGTGCAGCCACCACAATGTAGACCAAAACTATCCACGCAAGGATCGCGCCGGATTCAAGAATTTTTTTCATATCTCCAACTTTACCTAATGATCTGCAACTAGTTCCCTGTTCTCTGTTCTCATTTCAAAAGCGCGTCACTTTAAGCGCTAGATGCGGCTTGCACGCATCTTTGCAAAAGATCAACCGCGTCCGCAACCCGCATCCGTACAACAATTTTCAATATTTATATTGGACTTGCCATACACACAAAAAACGCGCCAAAATCGCACAAATTAGCAAAAAAAACGAACCAGTCGCATTGAATTTTTCGCGCTGTTTTTCGCAAAAACCGAACCACTTATATAGCGGTGCCGCCTCAAGCATTCAACGCCATCGGCCCTGTTCCCTGCCTCATCCAAACCGCGCCCGCTTCACCGACTGCCGGAAATCCTTGCCCTGCATATCGACTATTTGGCACATCTCCTGGAGCCTTGACCGCATCCGGTCGCCAATCCTGTCGCCCAGCGTCTGCTCACGCGCCGCGCGCTCCACCTCGCTCGACGCGCCGCCGCCCGCCGGCAAATTCCCGTAGTTCGTCGTGATGATCGTCGTCAGCTTGTCGTTGTACCGCGCATTCAATATCAGCGCTACCGTATCCCACACCCACTCGTTCGGCTTTTGCGCGCCCAGGTCGTCAATCACCAAAACCTCGGCTGCAAACACAGGCTTCAGCAGCTCCAACTCCGTCACATGCACCTGCGGGTTGTAGCTGTTCTGGATGCTCTTCAACAGCTCGCGATAATCGCAGAACAATCCACGCGCGCCGCGCTCAGCCACCAGCCGCTTCAACACGCCCACAGCCAGATGCGTTTTGCCCACACCGATCGACCCAAGAAACAACAGCCCGATGCCGCCCGTGTTCACCGGGTAATCCTCAACAAATCTCCGCGCCGTCATCAGAGCCTTGCTCAGCGTCGTGTCCGCGCCGGCGTAGTGTGGGTCATAACTATCTAGGGAACAGTGCTTGTACCGCTCCGGTATCTGCGCCGCCGCAAGCCGCCGCTCTTCCTTCAGAGCCTCCTGGCACTCACACGCGCGCGACGCCCAAAGACCCTCCTCGGTCATCACACGCACCAGCCCCAGCCCGCCACAGATTCCACACTTCGTCATGCTCTAAAGGCTACCGCAACCGCGCCCTCGCCCCCCGCGTGGATTAACCCCACACAATGTGGAAATCAGCCGACATTGCTGTTTTCAATCTATTTACGCCGCTATGGCCTTCTTCATCTTGATTTCGACTTGAGCGCCATCCACCTTTTGCAAATACGCCACCAGTTCCAGCAGATTCTTCGCCTGTGGATTCCCCTCGCGGCTCAGCATCCGCATCAGGCTCTTGGGCGAGCGACCCAACGCCTTACCAAGTTTGATAAAGCCGATCGTCCCGTTGATGTATTCGCGCAGAACCATCTTCGCCGATTCAAGCTCGCCCGAAAGCATATCGCGCATTGCCTCACAAAGAAACGCGCGCCGATACTCTTTGTCGCGCAGCTCTTCCATCACCGATTCACGAAAATCTTTTGTCAGCGGCATCTCACTTCTCCTCTTTGCTCTCGCGTTTGCGCTTTTTATATTCTTGCCAAAGCTTTTTCGCCAGTTCAATGTCCCTCGATTGGCGATGCTTCGTGCCACCAGCCAACAAGAGCACAAGCTTCTCACCGTCCTGCCCAAAATACACACGGTATCCAGGGCCAAAATCCAGCCGTAATGCGGAAACACCCTCCCCTTCCGCCTTCGCGCCGGAAAAATTGCCCTCGCCCATTCTCAACACCGACTTATCTATCCGTGCCCTTACTCTAGGGTCGAGTTTCGATATCCATCGGCGGAAATGGTTCGCTCCCCGCGCATCGATATATTCACGCAGCAGGACTTCCATTTCTGATTGGTATCATATGCGTTACCATAATGCAAATAGTTCTTCTGGGTGGAAATCACTCCTCGCCTCTCAACCAGCACACCTCAACCGCCATTGACTACAATTCACCAAGTAGATACATCAATCCCGAGGAGAACCATGAAACAGCTCGCAGCCCTCTTCGCTCTTGTCCTGCTCTTCGCCGCTCCCGCATTCCTCACCGCCCAGACCCCCGCCGCCGCACCCGAAAAATGCGACTGCGCAAAGCCCGAGCCGCCCAAGGACGCTTGGCGTGTCGCCTACGAAAAACAGCTCAAGGAAGACTTTCCCTGGCTAGCCAAATTCGCTGAAGCCAACAAGGCCCTCCCCGCCCCCGCCGCTGGTGAAAACCGCGTCGTCTTCATGGGTGACTCCATCACCGAAGGCTGGCACATCGACCAGTCATTCCCCGGCAAGCCCTACGTCAATCGCGGCATCAGTGGCCAAACCACTCCGCAGATGGTCCTTCGCTTCCATCAGGATGTCATCGCCCTCAAGCCCAAAGCCGTCGTCATTCTCGCCGGAACCAATGACATCGCCGGCAACACCGGACTCGAGACCAACGAGCAGATCGAAGACTACCTCGCCGACATGGCCGAACTCGCCCGCGCTAACGGCATCAAGGTCATCTTCACATCCATCCTGCCCGTCTTCGACTACCCTTGGACGCCCGGCCTCAAGCCCGCGCCGCGCATCCTCGCCATCAACGCGTGGATGAAGAAATACGCCGCCGAGCACTACGACATCTACGTCGACTACCACTCCGCCATGAAGGACGAGCGCAACGGCCTGCCCTCGACCCTCGCCGACGACGGCGTCCACCCCAACCCGGCAGGCTACGCCATCATGGTCCCGCTGGTTCAGGCTGCAATCGACAAAGCCACAAAGTAACCAATACAAACCCGTACAGCCGAACGTTTCCCCCTCCGGGCGCGTCTTAACTGTGCGGGTGTTCTTTTAACTCGCTCCGGCAATTTACTCTTTTAACAGGCACTCATATACAGGCCGCTACTCAAGGAGTCCGCACCTCATGAAAAAATCATTCCTCTCCATCGCACTTGCCGCAATCCTCGCACTCACCGGTTGCGCAGGATTCTTTGTCTCGCAGAACCCCGGCGGCGGCGGCGGCGGCAGCACCACCAGCGGATTCTTCTACGTGCTCAACAGCACAACTGATCAGGTTGTCGGCTACCAGGTCAACAATGAAAAGCTCTCCACCCTCACCGGTGGCACTCTCCCTGTTATTTCCGGCCTCACCTGCATCACAATCTCGCCGAACAATAAATTTCTCTATCTCGGCACTCTCAACGGCATCTACGCTTATTCCATCAACTCCAGCACCGGTGCACTCACCCTGCTCAACAACACACCCATATCCTCTGACATTCCGCAAACCATGCAGGTGGATGCAAACAACGAATGGCTGGTTTACGTCATCTCCGGCACAACCACCATGGTCGCCCAGCCGCTCAGCACTACAACCGGCCTCAACACTGGCACAGCGGTGCTACAAACCCTCTCCGCCAACTCCGGATTGCATCTCGTCATCGCGCCCAATGACAAGCACATCTTTGTCGCGCTTCAGGGCTCTGGCACGGATGACATCCCCTTCACCGCAACCAGCACCAGCGCCCCCTTCGGCACCCTGAAGAATTATCCCGTCTATACAACCAGCGGCGGAGCAACTGCCATCACCGTCGACCCCAAGAGCCAGTTCCTCTATGTCGGCGAAACCGGCGTCTTCCCCACCGCCAACAACAGCGGCGGGTTGCGCGTTTTCTTCATCAACTCGGATAACACGCTCACCGAGCAGACCAACACCATTACCGGTTCTTCTGTTTCCTATCCTTACTCCTGTGGCGGCATCGGCCCAACTTCCATCCTGGTGGATAACACGGATTACTTCGTCTATGTCGCCAACCAGACAGTCAGCGGCACCAACAACAACGTCGGCAACCTCACTGGCTTCTCTACCACCATCAGCACAACCGCCAGCGCCACCACCGACGTTCTAGGCTCCTTGTCCAACTCGCCCTACACCACCGGCTTCAACACCTACGCCGTAGCTGAGGACAATACCCACTCCTTCGTCA
>CAIMNN010000221.1 GCA_903842845.1 uncultured Acidobacteriaceae bacterium
GATGATTGACTGCAGTGGCGATGAGTACTCCGTCGGCGGCGACAACAGCTTCGACCGCGTGCCGCTTTACGATTACGATATTTCGGGATTGCAGTTCAGTATTTTTTATGAGGACCGGGCGCGGAATTTGTGGGGAACGCCGACGGGATTTTTGTACAAAATGTCGTGAATTGGCGTGATTTTGAGGAACAGCGGATTAGAGAATTTGGGCGGTTAGTGATTTAATTTGTTTGGTTTAGGGATGGGTTTCACAGTATCAAAGTGGCTGTGACGCGGGAATAATTTGGAGCGATAAGTTTATTGATTTCTTTGGCTTGGATGGGCTTTCACAGTTTCACAGTGGTGATTTGATTTTTTACCGGGTGATGAAGCTATGGTTGGATGGAAGGCCACATTTCAAACCAACTTGATTATGCAGGAATGCGAGAAATAATCTGCAAGAGCTGTGGCTGGAGTTGTTGACATAATATTTCCACTTCACCGATTGCATCAAAATACTCCCGCGTCATACTCTTTCAACCATGAAGTGGCGTCACGGAATTTTGATTACACTCATGATCGGCAACTCTCTGCATGTAACAATCGTCCAATGGGTGTGAAGAATTTATTCCGCTATTTATTTTTAGCTCTCGCCGCGCTCACGCTATTGGGCCAAGCGCACGCGCAGGGTTACACGCTCAATGTCGACGTCAAGCTGGTGAACGTCTTCATCAACGTTACCGACAAGAACGGCGCAATCGTCGGCGGACTCACCAAGGACGACTTCGCCGTCACCGAGGACGGCCGTCCGCAGACCATTGCTGTCTTCGAGCGCCAGTCCGAGATGCCGCTCTCGATCGCGCTCGCCATTGACACCAGCGGCAGCGTACAAAAAGATATGGCGGTCGAACGCGCCGCCGCACGCGAGTTCGCTAAAACCATCCTCCGGCCGCAGGACCGCATGGGCGTCTACGACTTTGCCACCGATGTGCGCGAGCTGACGCCTTTCACCAACAAGCTCGGCGCAATTGAACACGGCCTTGGGTCGTTGAAGAGCGGCGACGCGACGGCGCTCTACGATACCATCTTTCTCACTTCAGACAAGCTGGCGAAGTTCGATGGCCGCAAGGTGCTCATTCTCATCTCGGACGGCGGCGACACGGCCAAGAGCACGACCTATCAGCAGGCGCTTGAAGAAGCGCAGCGCGGCGAGGTGATGATCTATTCCATCATTGACGTGCCGGTTGCAGCGAGCGCGGGGCGCGACACCGGCGGCGAACATGCGCTCATCACGCTCTCGGAAGAGACGGGCGGGAAATCTTATTACGTCAGCGAACTCGGCCTGGAGAAGACTTTTGCAAAGATAAGCGACGATCTGCGCACGCAATACTTGATCGGTTACTATCCGCACAAGCAGTCGCCGGGTGAGAACTTTCACCGCATTCGCGTGACGGTGCCGCATGCAACTGAAGGCTCCTTCAACATCCGCCACCGCACCGGCTACTTCAGCGACCGCGCGGCCGCGAATTAATTATTTTTACCGCGCGCCCTCTTTGAACGCCTTGTCGATCGTCTCTAGCAACTCGCCGGTTGTATCGCTTGAGTGGTCCCAGTACATCACTCCGCCCAATTTTTCATCGAGCACATAACGGCACTTTGCTTTGAGCGACTCGGGGTCCTCGTAGGTGACGAAGATATGCGCATCGGCGTTGTACAGATACGGTGCCTGCGCAATCGGGTCCCAGTAGCGCACGTAGCCGTGGCCTATCATCTCTTTTGCGATCATGTGGTACGGCGCGTACGCGTGCGGGATTGCTTTGCCGTGTTGCATGAGTCCATGGTTCACATCCGCGACCTCGCCCCATTGATGACCGTAGAAGGGCACACCGAGTACGATTTTGCCGGGCGGGACGCCGGCCTTTTCAAATGCCTTGACGGAAGCGTCGACGGAAAAATTCCGTTCGTCGGCCGGATTTGCGTGGAGTGGCGCGTGGTGGCCGGTTATCTTGTCCTGGCCGGGCTCAAGATAGTCGTAGCCCATCAGGTTCACTGTGTCGAGATATTGCTGCACCTTGCCCATCTCGGCGTGAGAGAGGTACTCGTTGCTAGAGCCTGCGGCAATGGACAAATAAAGTTTGTGATGTGTTTTCGCTGTCTCTGCATCGAAGCGTGCGCGCAGCTCTTTAACCAGCGCAGTAAAGTTTTCGGTGTCCACGCTGCGGAAGCGCTTGGTTGAGCCTTCGAGGCCGGGGTACTCCCAATCAATGTCAAGACCGTCGAGGTCGTAGCGCGTTAAAAATTCCATCGCACTGTCGATAAATAATTTTCTGCTCGCTTCTGTCAGCGCCACATCAGAAAAATTCCGCGACCAGAGCCAGCCGCCGACGGAGACAAGCACGGTGAAGTTAGGGTCTTTCTTGCGCAGCGCGGTCAGCACAGCAAAGTTTGCCGCGTCGGTTTTTTCGCCCTCAACCATGCGGCCATTTTTAATATTGGCGAAGGCGTAGTTCACGCGCGTCAGCTTGTGCGGGTCCACCTGCTCCGGCTGCAAGATGGTATTGCGCGTAAAAACATAACCGACGACGATGGGCCGCGCAGACTGCGCCACAGCGCAGTCGATGCACAGAAGCGCGAACAATAAAACAAGGAGCGAATTGTGGATGCGTGAATTTTTCATGGTTTTCATTCACATTCAAATTAACAGACTCTTGCGCTCTCGCCACTCCCGATACAATCGAAGCATGTCCACCGATCTGATCTGGGTCCCGCAAGCCGCGGCAATCGCGCGCGAAGCCGGTGCGCGGCTGATGGATTTCTTCCGCGCAGGCGTCACCACCGAGTACAAGGGGGAGGTCGACATCGTCACCATCGCCGATCGCACCGTGGAGGCGCTCATCCTTGAGCGGCTGATGCAAACATTCCCTGGTCACGGCATCTACGGCGAAGAGGGAACGCGGCAGGGGATGGAGAGCGAGTTCCGCTGGTACGTGGACCCGCTCGACGGCACAACCAACTTCGCGCATGGCTTTCCGCACTTCTGCGTTTCGATGGGGCTGGAGAAGAGGGCGCCGGGGCTTGCGCCGGAAAAGGATGGCGTGCTGGTTGCGGCTGTGATCTACGACCCCACACGCGACGAGCTTTTTACTGCCGAGCTGAACCGTGGCGCGCGGTTGAATGGGCGAGCAATACAAGCCTCAGCCGCGGCAAACATCGGCGAGTCGCTGCTGTCGACTGGTTTCCCCAGCCGCAAACGCCACGCCAATCCGAACATCCACTTCTATCACGAGCTCTCGCTGCGTTCGCATGGATTGCGTCGCGCCGGTTCCGCCGCGCTTGACCTCGCTTATGTTGCGTGTGGGCGGATGGACGCTTTCTGGGAGTTCAACCTGAATCCGTGGGACACGGCTGCTGGGATTCTTCTGGTAGAAGAGGCAGGCGGAAGCGTTACCGATTTCTCCGGCCATCATTTCCGGCTCAAGAGCGACGAGATTCTGGCGTCGAACGGGCGGATACACGCCGAGCTGGTGACGGTGTTTGGGCAGATATTTGCGGGCACCAATCTTGACCCGTTGCCCAATCCGAAGGATTACGTGCGCTAAGGACACTCACCGATGCCATCCTCCGAATACGTTTTACGCATGCGCGCACACATCGGCCATGAGCCGCTGATGTTGCAAGCCGCAACCGCAATGCTTTATGACGATGCAGGCCGCATCCTCCTCGTGCGCAGCATCGAATCCAACGAGTGGTTGACCATTGGCGGCGCTATCGACCCCGAAGAACATCCTGCTGATGCCGCGGTACGCGAGTGCTGGGAAGAGTTGGGGCTGCTGGTCGAGCCGACGGAGCTGATGGGCGTCTTCGGGGGGCCGGAGTTCCGCGTCACCTATCCCAACGGCGACATCGTCTCCTATCTGACCATCCTGTTCAAAGCCCGCATCCTCAGTGGCACGGCGAAGCCCGACGGCGTTGAGATAGCCGAGATGCGGTACTTTACACGCGAGGAGTGCACGGGGCTCGCGATGAATTCCGCAACGCGCATCCTCATCCGCCACGCATTTGAGTATGAGGGGCGGCCGTGGTTCCAGCCTGCCGCGTTCAAGCCCGCGCCGTAGCCACAACCGTAGCGGTTTCTCACTGCCGAACTGGGAACCACTCGCGGTAGCGCGGGAATTCCCGCATATCAAAACGAATCGTCGCGCCAACCTGCAACAGACAGGGTGTTTTGTGCTATTCTCAACCCGGTAAAACCCTCTTTCGGAGCGAAAGTCAAATGGCATACGTAATTGCAGAACCCTGTATCGGCACCAAGGACACCGCCTGTGTGGACGCTTGTCCAGTCGATTGCATCCACCCCAAGAAGGACGAAGGCGACCACGGCACAGCCGACCAGCTCTTCATCGATCCCGCAGAGTGCATCGACTGCGGCGCATGCCTGCCGGCCTGCCCGGTCTCGGCCATCTTCGCGCAGGACGACCTGCCGGAGAAGTGGGCTCACTTCACCGAGAAGAACGCCGCCCACTTCGGCCGCTAAGCCGCTGTCGGTTGTGATCATTTAACGGGCTCGGGCATCTCGCCTGACTCAAAAGATACGCGCACCCTGAGTTTCTCAAGGTGCGCGTTTTCATTTGCTGTTAATTCTCGCTATGTTCTGATTGCAGCCTCAGTTCAGCAGCGTCATCCCCGCGTCGCGTGCGGCTCGTTTATCAAAAGTAAAGATCGGCGAGCAACCCGCCGATAGCGCGGAAACTGCAATCAAACAATCAGCAAAACCAATATTCTTTGTGCGATACAACGCAATGGCGGCTTCAACTTCCTGCTGCGATTCGATCTCGAATGAAACCGATTCAATTAAATGGGTTAGTATTCGAATCAATTCGCTTCGTTCTACTTTATATTTCTTTCCAAGAACCCAATTCAGTTCCATCAACACCGCTATGCTGATCCACCCTGGCTCCTCCGGAGTCAGCGAACGGATCAAACGGCTCGCACTTTTTGCCTGTGCAGGATCATCCTGCACAAAATATCGGATCATAATATTTGCGTCGATGCTGATCATGCGGCCTCGTTCTTTTCAATCTGCTTCTCTTCGTCTTCTTCCTTCCAGTTCATGCCCCGTTCGTATTCTTCAACCACTGCCTGCGCTATTGCCTCGTCCATCTCTTCGATCGTCACCACATGGTCCAGCTTCGGCACACAACCTTCAAGGTCCAGTATCGAACCGGTCTTCGCCCTAAGTTCAACCCGTCCCGCACCCGTCTGAACAAAATCCACCTTCGTCCCCGCTTTAATACCCATCGCCCGCCGGATCTTCACGGGTATCGTTATCTGGCCCTTCGATGTAACCTTCGCGCTCGGCATCGCATTCTCCTTACTTTTCCAATTTTATCTTACTTTTCACATAATCCCTTACTTTCCGAAAAATTCCTTACTTTTCAGAATATTTTCTGCCCCTTTGTCCCTCTGTCCCTCCATCCCTTTGTCCCTTGCTCACTTTGTCCCTACAATCAATCAAGCATGCAATCCCTCTCCAGTGAAGCCGTCATCCTCCGCACCTGGCCCGTGCAGGAGTCGGACCTCATCGTCAGCTTCTTCACCCGCGATTACGGCAAGGTCAAGGGCGTCGCCAAGGCCGCGCTCAAAAGCCGCAAGCGCTTCGGTGGAGCCCTCGAGCCCATGACCCTCGCCCGCGCCTGGTTCGTCGAGCGGC
>CAIMNN010000222.1 GCA_903842845.1 uncultured Acidobacteriaceae bacterium
ATATGCAATCTGTGCACTGCAAGAAGATATGTATTATCAAAATCTGGCAGAATTAACAGATTCTGTAGAACTATCACGGGCCAATGAATGAGATAAAGCGAATAAGAAATCAACCCAATACCAACCATGATGCGTGTAGACAATAGCCATCCCACCACACTTGTACCGGATCCTGTTTTGTCACGCATGCCACCAACAATAATGAACGCCGTTCCGATCGTTGGTACCAAGGCAGCAGTACCTGGGAAGGATGTCTGTGATGTAAATGCATGTGCCGCGTAAAGAATCGCAGCCAACCCAACCAACGCCAGCAACTCCCGCACCCAGCGCCAACGCACCACCGGATGATAAAGAGCCACCAGTGTGCCAATCATCAACTCCCATGCACGTGCAAGCGGGAAGTAGTAGGCTCCTTGCGAGTGAAGCGCTAATAGGTACTGCCCGAGCGCAAAACTCAAAACAGTCAGAACGACAGTCAAAACTCCTGCCTGCCGCTTACACCAACGCGCCGCCAGTAACAGATATACAGGGAAGAGCAAATAGAATTGCTCTTCAACTGCAAGCGACCACGTATGCAGAAATGGTTGATTATCTTGTAGGGCATGGAAATAATCCGTGTGCGATTCAAAATAAAAATTAGCCGATGAACCGATAGCCGATAGCATTGAGACACACACTTGTTCCAATGCACGTGGTGGATAATATGCGATTACAAGAGGCATTGTTAGTAGTAGTGTCGCAGTTAACGCAGGAACAATCCTTCGAATGCGTCGTTCGTAAAAACGTCTGAAGCTGAATTCTTCGGCATTGATCTCTCGCCAAATCAAATTCGTGATTAAAAAGCCGGAGATCACAAAAAATACATCGACGCCGATAAAGCCACCAGTGAATTGTGTCGCGCCTAAGTGAAATAGAACAACCACCAACACTGCGACCGCGCGCAATCCATCTACATCGGCTCTGTAATCCTTCAAGTCGTTGATGGCCACCATAGATCCCCATTGCATAGCTAGATGATATTAGGGGTTGTTTCAGCATCCCCGCACGCACCATGTTCATTTAAGATTAGTTCCATGCCGCATAGAACTCAGTCTAAAGCACCGCTGATAGATTCCGGGCCCCTTGCTCTACCGTATTTCAATAAAGAGGCCATCACGTTCCTCCGCGGGCTCAAGAAGAACAACGACCGCGAGTGGTTCAACGCGCGCAAACCGACTTACGAGCGCGAGCTCAAAGAACCCATGCTGGCCATCATCCGCCGCATCACCGATGCCATGCTCGACTTTGCGCCCGGCCACGTTCGCCCGCCGGAGAAGAGCTTCTTCCGCATCTATCGCGACACGCGCTTCTCCAACGACAAGCGCCCGTACAAGACGCACGTCGCCGCGTGGTGGTCGCACAACGGAATGGAGAAGACCTCGGGCGCAGGTTATTACTTTCAGGTTTCACCCGAAGGCGTCGTCATCGCCGGCGGCGCATACATGCCGGAGAAGGAGCAGCTCGCTGCCATCCGCCATTGGCTTCTCGACCACCACACCGAGTTCCGCAAGCTGTTGAACCGCCCCGCTGTCAAAGTCGCATTCTCGCTCTTCGAAGGCAACGCGCTTACGCGTCCGCCAAAAGGCTTTCCAGCAGTCCACCCGGCATTGGATCTGATCCGCTGCCGCCAGTGGGGATTGAGCGCAGAGGTTCCCTATGAAGAGGCACTCAAGCCGAAGTTCGCAGACATTGTCATCCGCCATTTCCGCTTGATCGCGCCCATCGTCGACGCGCTCAACTCGCCGCTGGTGGCTGCGCAAAAACCACGACGTCCGATTCTATTTGCGTTGAAATAGCTAAAAGTTTGTTCATTGCGCAAATCGGTGCGCAGTTTTGATTACGTGTAAAATAACCTGTAAATTCGGGCATTTTTGAGGTGGAACCCGCAAATATGCCAGTTTTATTGACTAAATTTGGCCAAAACCCGAAAAAACCCAAGAAAACTGTGGAAAATAGGCATTTAGCCGTTGACACAGCATGGTCTAAAGGCAGAACTTAACATTCGACGGGATTCGAAAACCCCGCATGAACAAAGGGATTTAAGCAAAGGTTCCCCTGAGTCCGGCAGGAAAGATAACGGATACCCACATCACGGCGGCCCAGAGGGCCGACCGACAAGGAGCAGAAAAATGGCAACAGGTTTGACCAAGACAGCACTCACCCGCCTCATCGCGGAAAAGCTTCAACTCACCAACAAGCAGGTCGCAGCCTTCTTCGACGTTCTCACCGAGACCGCCGTGAAGGAAACCAAGAAGAACGGCGTCTTCATCATCCCCGGCATCGGCCGCCTCGTGAAGGCTGAGCGCAAAGCCCGCCTCGGTCGTAACCCCCAGACCGGCGAGACCATCAAGATCAAGGCCAAGACCGTGGTCAAGTTCCGCGTTGCCAAGAGCGCGAAAGACGCGATCGCCCCGGTCAAGAAGTAGTTCCTCACTGCAAGCGAGGAATCGCATGAAGAGGGAAGGGCTTCGGCTCTTCCCTGTTTTTTAACTCCACCACTGATTCGCTGATAATTCCGGTATTTTTTACAGATAACTAAGTAGTTGCAATGCTATAGTTCGCTTACGACGAGCCCTATCCCACGGCCCTGACTTTTGTTCGTCTGCAAGAGGTCACCCCTGATGTCCGCAACTTCTCCTGCCCCAACTGATGCAGTTTCCATCGGTCGCTCAGCCATGCGCAAAGCCGCCTGGCGTCTGCTTCCCATCATCGGCATCGGATACTGCCTCTCGTACATGGACCGCATCAATATCAGCTTTGCCTCGCTCCGGATGAATGAGGACCTGCACTTCAGCGCGTCCGTCTACGGGCTAGGCGCGGGGCTCTTCTTCATCGGTTATGCGATCTTTGAGATTCCGTCGAACCTGATGCTGCTCCGCTACGGTGCCAAGCGCTGGATTGCTCGCATCATGGTTACGTGGGGGATTCTGGCCGCTTGCATGATGTTTGTGCGCACGCCGCTCGAGTTCAATGTGCTGCGCTTTATGCTCGGCGTCGCTGAGGCCGGCTTCTTCCCTGGCGTTATTTACTACCTCACGCTCTGGTTCCCTGCAACCATGCGCGCACGCGCCATTAGCCGTTTTTATATCGCGCTGCCGCTGAGCTCGGTTGTGATGGGTTCGCTCGCCGGGTGGCTGATGGGATTGAACGGAACGCTTGGTCTCTCCGGCTGGCAGTGGCTCTTCCTCATCGAAGGCTTACCCGCCGCATTCTTCAGCATCGTCATCCTGAAATATTTACCAGACTCGCCGGACACCGCGAAGTGGCTGACGACGCACGAACGCTCGTGGCTGCGCGACCAACTCGACGCCGATAGCACACTCGCGCATCTCGGTCACCATGACGGTCTGCTCAAGGCGCTGCTCTCGCCAAAGGTATGGCTTATCGGCCTCTGCTTTTTTACAGCGCTCACGTGCAGTTATACGTACGGCTTTTCTGCTCCCGCTATCTTGCAGGGCGCAACCGGTTGGAGCGTTACGAAGGTTGGCTTCCTCGTCGCGGGCTTCGGTGTCGCCGGCGCGTTGGGGATGATATTCAACGGCACCCACTCGGACCACAAGAAGGAGCGAGCCTTCCATGTCATCGTGCCATATTGCATCATGGCCACGGGTTATGTCGTAGCGAGCTACACGCACGGCTTTGTTGTTGTAGCCGCGCTCGGTGTGAGCTTCACGTGCTTCATGTCAGCGCAGGGGCCGGCGCTAGCTGTGCCCACGCAGTTTCTCGCTGGCCGCTCGGCCGCGGCAGGCATTGCGATGATGAACACCATTACCATGTTCAGTGGTTTCGTCGGCCCGTTCTGGATGGGCGTGATGAAGGACGCAACCGGTAGCTACCAGGCGGGACTGCGCGGGCTCGCTCTGCCTGCGCTCATCTCCGCGGGTTTCATGTTCGTGCTAACCCAGATGCTGAAGCGCCGCCGCGTTGCGTCGCTGACACTTGCCGCGGAAATGGTTGACTGAAGCGATTTGCTGAACACATCGACCAACAATTTGCCGCTATACTGGCCCCATGCTGCACATGGCTTCTTATCCCGCACTGCACTTTGTGTTTGAGGCGCTGGCGTACTTTGCCGGTTACCAGGTCTTCCGTTGGCAGCGCGCCCATCAGGGTGACACACTCGCTGAGCCGCAGCGCTGGACCGTACTCGCCGCCGCTGCAATCGGCGCGTTGCTCGGCAGCCGTGCTCTTGGATTGGCAGAGCAGTGGCCGACCGTGCGCGTCGCGCTCGACCAAGGCAAGCTTTGGCAACTGCTCATCTCGCCCGGCGGCAAGACCATCGTCGGCGGCCTGCTCGGCGGCTGGCTCGCGGTCGAAGCGGTTAAACGCTTTTCGGGGATCAAGTCGCGTACTGGGGACCTCTTCGCGCTGCCGCTCTGTGTAGGCATTGCCGTCGGGCGCATTGGTTGCTTCCTCGCCGGCCTCGCCGACGATACCTACGGCACGCCCACTTCGCTACCCTGGGGCGTCGACTTTGGCGACGGCATTCCGCGCCATCCGACACAAATATATGAGATTCTTTTTCTAGCGCTGCTCGGCTTCGTCATCACGCGCAATTGGAAGCTGCCAAGCGGCGCGCGGTTTGCAATCTTCTTCGGCAGCTATCTCGCGTGGCGCGTCGCCATCGACTTCATCAAGCCGCAGCCGCTGATACACGGAATGAACTTGATCCAGTGGAGTGCGCTGGGCGGATTAATTTTGCTCGTAATCGATTGGTTTTGGACATTAAACTACAAACCAGTATCCAACCACTCATCGGAGAATGTATGAGCATATATGTCAAAGTACTCATCGGCTGTTGCCTCCTGTTTCTGCTTTCAGTCGGATTGTGCGGCATCGCGCTAACCGCCGGCACCTCCACCGGTGAGAGCGTTGGTATATTCGGCATACTCGGAATCCTGCTTTCTATTCTTGGCATCGTTGGCACCGGAGTTGCCAAACTCATCTCTGTTGTTGCAGGGAGCGGCGCACCCAAGGTCACGCCGCCGCCTGAGCTCACAGACAAGCCGCACGATGAGTAATGTTTCTACGACGTTGATCCACATACGAGGTTCTCGATGGATACACCCAGAAAAACACTGAGCGGCCCGGCCAAGCTCATCGTCATTCTCATCGTGCCATTCCTCCTCGCTCTTGGCCTCTGCCGTGTTCAGATAGTGCTGCTCAACGATACAAGCATCAATCTTGGCTATACTCTGCCCGGTATTTTTTTCGTCCTCGGTTATGTGGAAGTTTTCGTGATGCTGGTCTGCATTCTCGGCATCGCCATTACGCTGGCATATTGGGCCTTCCGCTCGATCTTCCGAAGGCGAAATTAATTTGAGGTAGCGCGAAAATGTGGACACCATGGAACAATCGCACCGAGCCGCAAAAGCGAATTGCAATATTGACCGTCGCTTTACTGGTCTCCTGCGGCCTCTGCGGTCTTCAATACGTCTATTGGGGTGATCTGTACAATCTCGGTGATTGGAGTGTTTTATTCTTTGTAATCACCGGAATCCTGGAGCTCTTGGTGATCGTCACCTCGTTCATGTGGATCATCAACACTCTCATGGATTAGGAGAAATAAGTCACTGTGACACTCTTCTTTGTGTCCTCATCCATCTCTCTCGTACAATCACTGCGCAGGACAATAAACACAATTGAGGTTGATTAAAAAATGACCGACAAAGTCCGCCCCTATTTCTTTTACGATGTCGCCATCTCCATCTGCACCACATGCCTGAAGCGCATTGAGGCCAAAATTGTTTTCGAGGACGGCAAGGTGTGGATGCACAAGCGCTGCCTGGAGCATGGGCAGGAGCGCGTGCTTGTCGCCGACGACATTGAATACTACCGTCGCGCGCGCGAGGTCTTCGTTAAAATCCCCGAGCAGCCGATGGTCTATAACACCGGCGTCAAATACAACTGCCCTTTCGATTGCGGCCTGTGCCCGGACCACGAGCAGCA
>CAIMNN010000223.1 GCA_903842845.1 uncultured Acidobacteriaceae bacterium
CCATGACCACGAAATACTGGTTCAGGCCGGTGTACATGGTGGAGACTTCACGCTGTCCGAAGGCGTCGTACAGGACCTGGTCGATGGCGGCGGCGGTGATGCCGAGCCGCGATGCAGTGTCGCGATCGATCACCAGGTTGACCGCAAGGCCCTGGTTCTGCTGATCGGTCGAGACGTCGCGCAGCTCCTTCATGGTGCGCATTTTGGCGAGGAGTTGTGGGGCCAGGGTGTTCAGCTCGTCGAGGTTTTCGTCAGAGAGGGTGTACTGGTACTGGGCATCGGACATGCGACCGCCCATGGAAAGCTCCTGCTGCGTCTGAAGGACGAGTGAAGTTCCTGGCACGACAGAGAGCTTGGGCCGGAGCCGGTTGATGACATCGTCGGAGGAGAGTCTATGCCCGTCCTTGTCGAGCCGCTGGGCTGCTGGTTTAAGGCCAACAAACATGCGCGCGGTGTTGCCGCTGCCGACAAAGGTAGTGGCGGTGGAAACAGCCGGATCAGAAAGCACAATGCCGACAAGCTTTTTGACGCCGACATGCATTGAGTCAAAGCTGATGTCCTGCGGACCGCGGAAGGAGCCACCGAGACGGCCCGTGTCCTGCTGAGGGAAGAAGCCTTTAGGAATCACGATGAAGAGGGCTACATTGAGCAGAGTGACGCAGATGAGAACCGCGAGTGTTATGGCCTGGTGGCGAAGAACCCAGCGCAGGCCGATGGAGTACTCGTCACGGAGCCAGTTGAAGGCGCGCTCGCTGATGCGATAGAGCAGGTTATGCTTGCGGCCTTCGTATGATTTGAGGAACTGCGCGCAGAGCATGGGTGTTGTGGTGAGCGAGACAAGGAGTGAGACGGCGATGGCGACGGAGAGTGTGACGGCGAACTCGCGGAAGAGCCGGCCGACGAGACCGCCCATGAGCAGGATGGGAATGAAAACGGCGATGAGCGAGGCGCTCATGGACAGGACCGTGAAGCCGATCTCCTTTGAGCCTTTCATCGCGGCGTCCCACGGTGTGTGACCCATCTCGAGATAGCGCGTGATGTTCTCAATGACGACGATGGCGTCATCGACGACGAAACCTGTGGCAATGGTGAGCGCCATGAGAGAGAGGTTGTCGATGGAGTAGCCAAAGACAAACATCATGCCGAAAGCGCCGAGGAGCGAGAGAGGCACGGCGACGGCGGGGATGATGGTAGCCCAGAGCTCGCGCAGGAACATGAAGACCACAAAGATGACGAGCGCAACGCTGATAAGCAATGAGACTTCAACGTCGTGGACACTGGCGCGGATAGTGGTGGTGCGGTCGACGGCCACACCCAGTTTCATGGTTGGCGGAATTTGCGCCTGCAAGCGGGGCAGTTCGGCGAGAACATTATCAACAGCCGATATTACGTTGGCGCCGGGAACTTTGAAGACGCCCATGACGATGCAATTTTGCAGCGGTGCATTGGCGCCGTTGTCAGGATTTTTGGCGGTGTAGCCTGCGTTGTGAATATCGGATACGCCGTCATAGACAGTGGCTACATCAACGAGTCGTACGGGGGCGCCGGTCAGTTTGTTGTAGCCGACAATGATGGACTTGAAATCCTCGGCCTTGAAGATCTGATCATTGTCACTTATCTGCCAGCGATTGCTTTCGTCGTTGCTGCCGAGGTTCTGGAATGAACCTTTGGGGCGGTTGGCATTGGCACTGGAGATGGCGGTGCGGACGCTCTCAAGGCCCACACCATTGGCGGCGAGCTGCATGGGATTGAGCTCGGCGCGGACTGCCGGGCTGGCGCTGCCCCAGACATTGACCTGGCCGACACCCTCGACCTGAGAGAGTTTCTGGGCGAGGATGGAGTCGGCAGCATCGAACATCTGCGCCTTGGTCTGCACATCAGAGGTGATAGTGAGGATGAGGATGGGCGCTTCAGCAGGATTGGATTTGCGATAGCTGGGGTTCTGGGGAAGATAAGCGGGCAGATTTTTGCGTGCGGCGTTGATGGATGCCTGCACGTCGCGGGCTGCGGCGTTGATGTCGCGATTGAGATCGAATTGCAGATTGACGCCTGCCGAGCCGAGCGTACTCGATGAGGTCATCTGATTGACGCCGGCGATGCGGCCGAACTGGCGCTCGAGCGGCGTGGCGACGTTGGAGGCCATTGTCTCCGGGCTGCCGCCGGGAAGGCCTGCGCCAACGCTGATGACTGGGTAGTCGGTTGAAGGAAGCGAGGCGACGGGCAGCATGGTGTAAGCGATGGAGCCGGCCAAGAGGAGCGCGAAGCTGAGCAGTGATGTGGCTACCGGGCGCTTGATGAATGGTGCGGAGAGATGCATGGGCGCAGCCTCAGTCCGCAGTCGCGGGGAGTGCTTGCGGCTGTTTTTTGCCGAAGCGGCTGGCCAGCTTGTCAAAGTAAATGTAGATGACAGGCGTGGTGTAAAGGGTGAGCACCTGCGAGAGGAGCAGTCCACCGACGATGGTGATGCCGAGCGGTTTGCGCAGCTCTGCGCCGACGCCGCCACCGAGAGCGAGCGGCAATCCGCCGAGTAGCGCAGCGAAGGTTGTCATCATGATGGGACGGAAGCGCAGAAGGCAGGCCTGGTAGATTGCTTCTTCTGAAGATTTGCCTTCCTTGCGTTCGGCTTCGAGCGCGAAGTCGATCATCATGATGGCGTTTTTTTTCACAATGCCTATGAGCAGGATGATGCCTATGAGCGCAATGACAGAGAACTCAGTGTGTGTGACCAGCAGCGCGAGACAGGCACCGACGCCTGCCGAGGGCAGCGTGGAGATGAGGGTGATGGGATGGATGTAGCTTTCATAGAGGACGCCGAGGACGATGTAGACGGTGATGAGGGCGGCGAGGATGAGCAGCGGCTCGTTGGTGAGCGAGGCCTGGAAGGCTGCGGCTGTTCCCTGAAAGGTAGCGTTGACGCTGAGCGGCATATTGATGCGCTGTTCGACGCGTTGCACGGCCTTGACCGCATCGCCGAGCGCTTTGCCGGGCGCTAGGTTGAAGCTGACGACCGTTGACGGGAACTGGCCCTGATGGCCGTATGAAAGCTGCGAGCGCGATTGCTCCCAGTGCGCCAACATGCTGAGCGGAACCTGCGTGCCGTTTGTGGATTTGACGAACAGGTTCGAAAGCGTGCTCGGGTCGGTCTGGAAGTCAGGCGCGACCTCCATGACAACGTGGTACTGATTGAGCTGCGTGAACATCGTGGAAATCTGGCGCTGGCCGTAGGCGTCGTAAAGCGCATCATCGATCATCTGTGGCGTGATGTTCAGTCGTGACGCGGCCTGGCG
>CAIMNN010000224.1 GCA_903842845.1 uncultured Acidobacteriaceae bacterium
CCGATTCTTTTTCGCCGCGCGAGAGCAGCATGTATATGCGGTAGAGGTTTGCTTCGGCCGAGCCGGGGTCAAGCTTGAGCGCTTCGTCGAATGCGCGACGAGCACGCATGACGTGTATCTGTCCGCCAAAACCGTTGCGAACATATTGCAGCTCTGCGATGCCAAGCCCGGACCACGCGGCGGCAAAGTTGGGATTCTTTCCTGTAACATCGGTGAAAAATTGATAGGCACGGTCGAGGTCGGCGCGTGCGCTGGTGCGGAACATGAATGCGCTGAGCAGTGCGCGGGCTTGCAGATACTCTTCGCTTATCTGCTCGGGCAGGCCGCCATCGCGCTGAGGCGTGCGGTAGTTCTCGGCGGATTCAACGGCCTCGGAGCCCAGCCCCTGCAACGCGGCGTAAACCTCGTTTGAAATCTCATTCTGCACGGCGATAAGGTCGAGCGTAGGCACGGAAAAGTAGCCGCCGGTGCGAACACTCTGTGCTTTGACGTCAAGCAGTTGCCAGTTGAGATCGAAGCCGCCCTCGGAGCGCAAGAAACTGCCGGCAAGTACGTGCGTCACAAGAAGCTTTTGTCCGACCGCCAGCGGATCGAGCTGCGCAATTGGCAGCGTCATCAACGCGCTTGAGGGTCGGATGATGAGCGATGAGATGCGCGCGAGTCGCGTGGCGATTGCGTCAGCGAGCGCAAAGCCGTAAAGCGGCGCGACCTCGGTTGCGCCAAGATTGGTGAACGGCAGCACGACGAGCGAATTGTGCTCTTCTGATTCCTCCTGCATGGCTTCGCGGAATCGCTCAGCAAGCATCGAGAGAAGTCCGGTGGTGCGTTTGTCGTCTTCCGGTGCAGTGGTGGGCAGGTTCGCTGCGGCATCGCCGGGGATGACTCCCGTCTCAATACTCTGCACCTTCATGATCGTCTTGAGCGCTTCGCGCACTTCGCCGGTTGTGTTGTAGCGCGTGGCTGGATTTTTCTCGAGGCACATGGCGATGACGCTCTTGAGCTCCATCGGGACGTGCGGACCGGGATCCGGCAGGTCCTGAAACTGAATTGCGCGGATGGCCTGAAAATCTTCCGCGTCAGGGCGCGCGAAAGGATGATGGCCGCTGACGAGTTCGTAGAGGATGATGCCGAGCGCCCATATATCGGATTGCGCGCTGGAGTGGCCGGTGACAAACTGCTCCGGCGCCATGTAACGGATGGTGCCGCCGCGTGCGGTGTACGTTGCGGCGACGGTTGCTCCGCTGTCGAGCGATGGCTTGGCGGGGTCGAAGTTTGTGTCTTCCGCGCGCAAACGGCGTGCGAGTCCGAAGTCGAGCAGCTTCACCAGGCCGCCGTCGGTAAGCATGACGTTCTGCGGCTTCAGGTCGCGATGGAAGATGCCAAGCGCATGCGCAGCTGAGAGACCGTCGGCAATCTGGATGCCAATTGAAAGCGTGAGCGGCAGCGGCGCAGGACCGCGGGCGATGATGGTATCCAACGAGCGGCCGGGGACATACTGCATGACGATGTAAGCTTCGTCGCCGGTTTCGCCAACCTCATAGATGGCGCAGACGTTTGGATGGTCGATTGCCGAAGCGAGTCGGGCTTCGCGCAGAACAGTGTTGCGCATCTGCTC
>CAIMNN010000225.1 GCA_903842845.1 uncultured Acidobacteriaceae bacterium
CAGCCCGGTTCCAACTGAAGTCTCAAGCACCCAGTCGCCGCGCTTCACTTCCAGCTTGTGCATGTAGCCATTCAGATAATCGCGCTGGTCAAAGCCATGCAACAGGCACCACACCCGCTGCGTGTCGTCGTAAAACCCGCCGATCATCTCGTACAAACCGTTGTACTTTTTGTTGGAACCCGAAATCGCGCTGAGGTCAACAAATTCAGCAATGCCGTTCTTGATCGGGAACCGCTCGCCACTCTTGGCGATAAGCAATTCCTTGCCAAACTCCTGTTGCAGCGCAAGCGGCTTGCCGCTCTCAGGCGTGCGCAGCAACGCAATGGTTTCGCCGCGCGTTGACCATCCTGCAATCAGATGCGCGGGTCGCAGCACAGCATAAAACAGCACATAAAGCATGCCCGCAAAGCAGACCAGCACAAACGGAAGCTCGATTGAAGACTGCGAGCCAGTGGTCAGATTCATCACCGAGTGAACAATGACTGCGACGAATGAAAGAAACATAGCGCTTGCGGTCAACAGGTCCTTCCCGGTTGCGGACAAATTCTGCCTTCCGCGCTGCCAGTTCCAAAGCAGCGCCGCGATAAACAGGTAAAGATAAAAATGCGTTTCCGCAGGGCCAAAGGCATTCTCAATCCAACTGAAGACTGAGTTGCGATTTTCTGCGAGCAGCTCAAATAGATTGTCCGGGAGGAAGTACATATACAACATTTGCAGCAGCGCGCCGGCCAGTGGAAACGGCAGAATCGCAAGCAGTCCGCCGAGCCGCGGCGAAAGCAGCCTGTGAATCAGAAAGGGAAGCGCACCGAGGATATTCGCTACAGCAACCACCGCAACAAACTTGAGCATGGGAATCAGCTCAAAAGGCGGGCGCGCGTAAGAGAAGATCAGGTCCGGGAAAAATCCCAACGCAATCACCCACAGAAATCCACGCAGCGGCCGCTGCGTGCCGATGAACCAAAGCCCCAGCAAAGTATTGGTGAACAGCCCGATAGGCCCGACAAAGAATCCGGCGACAAACACAAGGGTGATCAGGATTGCAACGGACTGTTTGAACAGAGACTTCGGCAGGCGCTCCGGCATAATTCATTATCCGCCAAGAACTCTAAGACCCGCAGGTTACTCAGTTATAAAAAGTAAAACGGCAGGCGCGCGGCCTGCCGTTGATTGAAGCTGAAGTTGGCTTACTTGGCCGGAGTCGCCGGGGCCGAGTTCGTCGCGGGGGCCGTCTTGGTTCCCGAAAGCACCGAGTGCGTGCCCGAGGTCGAGCGGACGTACAGCGCGGTCAACGAGAGCGAAGTGACCATGAAAAGGATTGCCGACCAGGTGGTCAGGCGGGTGAGGACGTTGGCTGCGGCGCGGGGACCAAAAGCGGTCTGTGAACCCTGTCCGCCGAACGCGCCGGCCAGATCAGCCGAGCGGCCCTGCTGCAAAAGCACAACGCCAACCAAAAAGAGGCTCACAAGAATGTGAAGCACGAGCACTACGTCGAAGAGAATATCCATTTTTCCGGGCTGCTTTCCTTGGGCCTTGGGGTTGATTTGCATGCAGTTGAGGCTGCCTGGAACCCGTATGTGGCCGTAAAACTAGAATCTTTGGTGCGGAGGAGGGGACTTGAACCCCTATGGAGTTACCCGCTAGCACCTCAAGCTAGTGCGTCTGCCAATTTCGCCACCTCCGCATGAGGTGAACCTTATGAAGTATAGCAAATAGAGGGGGTTGGAGGAAAGTGGAGGCGGTTTTTGGAACTCTGCATAAAATGATCCAGCTAAAACAACTCAATGAGTCGTGCAAATCCGTCAAGCTCAATCAACGTCTGGCCTTCCGGCGCTGTGCTGACCTCGGCGTGCTCAAGCACCCACGTGTCCTTGTGGAAGAGGAAGACGGCGTTCAGCCCGGCAGCCAGCGCAGGGTTGATGTCGCTCTTGGGGCTGTTGCCTATCATCCAACTCGTCGCCGAGTTCAGGCTATGCTTCGCAATCACCGCGCGGTAAGCGCCGGGGTCCTTCTCGCTGACAATCTCCGCTGCGGCGAAGTGCGGCGCAAGCCCTGAGCGCGCAAACTTGTCGGCCTGCTCGGCGTGGTTGCCCTTGGTCATCAGGATTAATTTGTGCCGCGCGGCAAGTTGAGGCAGCAACTCAGCAACGCCGGGCAGCAGCTCAATCTCCTGCTCGCGGATGGCGTTGGCAAAGCTGACTATCTGCGCGTGTTTGTCTGCACTAACAGGCTGTGCGCTTAGCCGCTCAAAGCAAGTGACGAGCGATTGCGTAAAGCTGTGCAGCCCATAGCCGAGCCGGCTGATGTTCTCATGCTCCACCTTGTTCAGCGCCATGCGAACCTCGGCGGGCGTGAGCTCCTGATGGTTCAGGCAACTGATGAACACGGCGATTGCGCGCTCAAAATAAATGTTGTTCTCCCAAAGCGTATCGTCCGCGTCAATGAGGAGTGTTTGTCCGGCTGGGTATGTTGACATGAATTCTAGAATACCGAATGGGCCTACTTCATCTCCGGCAACGTGTACGCAAAGTCGTAGCTGTGCTTGCCATCGGCGATGATGATGGTGAATGTGCCAGCGAGCCCGGTCAGCTCCCCAGTGCCGGAGTCGGGCACGACCGTGACCAGCAGTTCAAATTTCCCGTGGTCCATCACACCGCGATGCTGCAAGTCGAACGTGCCTTTGCGCCCCTTCAGCATGCCCGTCACGTGCTCGATTGCGACGTAAGCCTGCGAGCCGGGTGTTGCAGTCTTCGCGGTCAGCATCTCGCCTGTGCTCGTCGCCTCAAGCTCGCCGTGGATAGTTTTCGCAATCCCGAACCGCCCAAGCGTCGCCGGCGCGGCTTTGTCTTCAAGCGTCAGCGGCGTTATCTTCACATCGAATGTACCAGTGGCATGTTGCATGGAAGCGGCCTCCTTGGTTTGGGCAAGTGTCGCCAGCGGAATGAACGCCGTGAAGGCAAGCAGAGCGGGGAAGAGCAATTCCATTGTCGAGTCTCCGTTGTGAGAATACCGTAAAACCTCTGCTCACAACACCAATAACCGGCGCTTATTTTGTCACTCGATACAAATATCCATAAGGAACTTCTTCAACCAACGTCGCATCCGCCCGCGTCTCCTTACTCAACAGGTAAAGCGGGTGTGCGCTGGATAGCGTGCGTTTTGCAAAGTCAAGCTGCTTGGCTGGCAGAGTGTTAATGCCCGACCAGTATTGAAAGTACAGGTGCGAGTTCGGATGGTCGAGCGTGATGACCTCGTCCACTATCACCACGGCGTTCTGCGGCAACTGTGCTTTGAGCTGCAACCCCGCAGACTGGAGAGCCATTTGCACTTCATGGTTCGCGGGGAAGAGGTTGCTGATTCTCCAATCTGTATCGAGATTCTTGACAAAGGTCCCGACGCAGATCAAAGACGCCAAGGCCACGGCCCAACGCGGGGAAATTGTTGGCGGCTTCAAGTGCAGAAGCTTTGCCGCACGCGTCAAAAGCCAGCCCAGCAGCAGAGCGCCGAAAGCCACACCAAGCAGGATGAATCGATTACAACCGCGCCAGATGAAGTCGGCAACACCATGGCTGTCGGTCGAAGCGTGGGTCAGTCCGTCAAGATGATGCGAGTTATACAAAAAGTAAATCACTACTGTAAGCAGGAATGTCGCGACGAGCGGGATGAGAAATCTCCGCCGTTCCGTTTGAAGCATATCGGCAGCGGAAAACCCAACCAGCAAAAGTACCGCAGGCAGAATCGGCAAAATAAAATTTGCAATCTTGCTGACGCCAAAACTCAACGGGACAACATAACAAAGTATCCACAGCATCAGCAGTGCGTTTCTGCGGTTGCACAAACTCGGCCGAAGATTCGCCATCAGCGCCACGAAGCCAAGAATGCCGAGCGGCGGGCCCAGAACATCCTGCCAGTATTTAGTAAAGTAGAAGTACCAGGGCCGTCCCCAGTTCTCGACATTGATAAACAGATGCGCGATTTGCTGGCTTTGTTCATAGTGAAACTGGGTGGGGAACAAGTGCCCCGCATACAGATTGCCCGGCAACGCCAATGCGCCGAAGACAACCGAGAGGACGATGATGTACGGCACACCACGTCGCCAACCGCACTTCCATAGCAATGCCAGCGCGAAAACTCCCAGCCCCGGCAAAGCCAGACCGCCCTTGCTCAAATAAGCCAATGCAGAAAAGAGCGCAGCGGCAAGCGTGGCTGCCCAATAGGCCTTTGATGATTCGCTCTTTGAGAAGAACAACGGGCTGCCAGTCACCGTGAACAGCGCCAGGCCCAGCACCAGCGTCAGAAAAAGCAACATCATCACATCGCTCAGATCGCTGAACTGTAACCCCAGCACAAGCTCAAAGATGAACTTGTTGCTGGCCAGCAGAAGCGCTGCACCGACAGCCATCCACAACGACGAAAAACGTCTCGCAATAAATAAAAGAGAAAGTGTAGTCAGCACGGCGAAGAGCACCGACGGCAAGCGAAAAACAAATAAGCTCTCGCCGAAAAGATGAAACAACCCCGCACGCAGGTAAAAAGGCATCAGCGGCTTGTGAAACCAGATGTAATTATTGGTCCAGTTTATTTTTTCATCCTGTAAAGAGCTTTCTCCAGTGTCTTCAGCGTCCGTGCCCAGGTCGACGGTGTGAAGTTTCGGCACGCAGCAATCGGTAGAAAGATTATGAACAACGTTGAGATGTACTATCTCATCCCACGCTGTAACGTCAGTGCGGCCCAAATTGTGCAGCCACAGGAAGGCGCAGATGCAAAGGCCAAGCATAAAGACCAGATACGGGGCGGCGCGTTGCAAGCGGTCTTTCATTCTTAACCTGCCGAATTCTCAGGGTGTTCAAAAATTGCGTAGATGTTTTGCGCCTGATACCGAGTCAGAGGTAGATCAATGCTTTTTGTGCCTGGCTGCGCGATGTGCGCTTCCGGCCTGTGGAAGCGGATTGAACGACTTCTTCAAGCTGCATAAAAAGTTGAACCGGAAGATATACCAGAGTGCCACGATGCCGTCCGACATGCCGATCTTCTTGCCCTGCTCGTAGGTGCGCCCGTGGTATGAGATTGGAACCTCGTAGATGGCAATCCCGAGTTTGGCTATTTTGGCGGTCACTTCTATCTCAAACCCGAATCCGCTGCTGGTTATCACCATGTTGCGGATTATCTCGCCGCGAAATGCCTTATAACAGGTTTCAACATCCGTCATGTTCACGTTGGTGCACAGATTCGAAAGAAACGTCAGAAATTTGTTGGCCAGATAATGATAGAAGTAAAGTACGCGCGCGGCTTTGCGGACAAGAAAACGCGAACCATACACCACATCCGCGTGGCCTTCGAGTATCGGCGCAATAACCTCGCAGATCTCCGCCGGGTCGTACTCCAGGTCCGCATCCTGAACAATAACTATCTGCCCGGTCGTCCTTGCAAATCCGGTCTTGAGCGCCGCAGTCTTGCCAGCATTCACAGCATGATGCACGACCTTGACCCTGCTGTTTTCGGTAGCCAACTGGTCGGCCAGCGTTCCGGTGCCGTCAGTGGAGCAATCATCTACAACCACAATTTCGCCAGCCTCAGGAACAGCCAGCAGGCGCTCCACAATCTCGTGTAACGTGGCCTCTTCGTTGTAGGCAGGCACAACAATAGATAGGAGTATTGGGTCTTCAGTAATTATGCTCATCTTGGTTTTAATACTACAACAGAATGTATTGGCTCGCTGTGAATCGGGAATACCAGATCTCCCCCATCCATTGAATCGAAGAACAATTCAAGAATGAGGGAGATCTTCAAATTTACTTCTGTGCAGCAATCCACTGCTTCAGGTTCGGCTCCTGTTGTGCGCGGAAGCCGATGCAGCCGTTGATGGATTCAACCGTATGCTTGAGCGCGCGGTCGGTTGCCGGGATGGGATGCGTCTTGAAGAAGCTCTCCACGTTGTCGCGGTCTTCAGCGGTGCAGAATCCGCCGAGCGAGCCGACCAGCGCGCCGCCCATCTCAGGAGTGACCTCTTTCTGTAGGCCAGCCCAGTTGTCCTGAATGTACTTCCAGGCAATGCTGCGGGTCTGGTCACGTTGCAGCGCAATTGCAAACTGGATCAGCGAGTCCTGATTGCGCACCTTGTCGGTCAGCGCGTAATCAAG
>CAIMNN010000226.1 GCA_903842845.1 uncultured Acidobacteriaceae bacterium
GCCAGCATGAACGGCAAGATCCTCATTTCAAAGACTCCCGCACCAAAAATAAATATCTTCCACGGCGTTGGCGGCGGCAGCATGGACGGTATCAGCACGGCCAAAAACTCCTGCCGTGCAAACTGGTCGCGCATCTTTTCCAGCTTTGCCCGGTCCATCCGCTTCAACAAAAACAGTTCTCCGCCAGCCCGCCCCAACAAAAACGGCACCAGCCCGCCCACCGCCGAGCCCGCGCTAGCCATCAGCACAACCAGCCAGAAATGCGGCTTATCCGCCCATATTGCGCCCGCCAGAATCAGGTCCATCGGCACCGGAATCGATGACGAATCCAGCATCGCCACCGCGCCGATGCCCCACACGCCATACTGCGCCAGCCAGACTAACATCTTTGCCAGCAGCAGCTTCCATTTGGACATCAGTCCTTCTGTCAAAGCGATTTTTGTAACTAATGAACGCAATCTTTCGTCCTTGGAGCGGGTCTGCCCGTCTAACCTATGAGTGCCGGGTGCAGTTTCATTGTACGTGGTGCATATTGCCGCCGTTCGCAGTTGGCCACTGCCTACGGCCCATCCCACCCCTCAATAATGAGAAAATAGAGTGTTACCCGCAAGAACCTGAAATAAGAGCAGAATGCCTTCGATATTCAACAACAAGAACATACCCGGCCCAACGCCCCACCCCGAGGGCGAAGAGCCCACGCGCAAAATTTCAACCTCCCGCTGGCTCGACTACAACACCCACGAGCTGCTGGAGATGATCAGCGAACTCGAGGACGACCGCCGCTGGTCCCGCTTGCGTGAAGGCATTTACCTCGCCGTATTCATACACGTTCTGCTGCTCTCCGCCATCACCTGGATTCCTAAATATGTGTTTCATGTTCCCGCAGTTATCGACCCGATAGACGCTATCAAGAAGCGCAACCTGCAATACCTCGACCTGCCGAACGACGCGCTGACCATGCCGAAGCCGGCAATCAAACCGCCGCTCCTGAAGCCGCCACAAGTCGACACAAAAACTCTGGAGCGCCTCCAGACCGAGCAGCCCGTTCAGGCCCCCGAGCCGGAGAAGCCCGCGCCTGAGCCGCCGAAGGAAGAGGCGATTGCAACACCTCCACCTACTCCGCAACCTGTCACTTCAGCGGTCGAGTCGCCACGTCCCACAGCAGTGCCCGCGCGGCCCAGCTTCAACATGAAGTCGCAGAGCCCGCTCGATCAGATGCGCTCAGCGATGCACGGCGCAGGCCCCAGCGAATCGAACAATACAACACACGGCAGCCGCATGCCATTGCATCCGGGCGCGGGCGCGGGTGGCGTACAGGTTCTTTCAGATACACAGGGCGTCGACTTCAGCGCGTGGCTTCAGCATTGGCACGACGAAACGCAGCGTACATGGGACCCGCTCATTCCGGACGAAGTGAATCCGCCGATCTACAAGCGCGGCCAGGTGATGATTCGCTTCAAGGTTCTGCCCAACGGCCGCTTGATGGATGGAAGCCTGGTTCTCGAAGGACGCTCCGGCGACACCGCACTCGACCGTGCGGCATGGGGCGCGTTGACCGGCTCCAACTATACGCCGCTGCCAAAGGACTTCCACGGGCCGTATCTCGAACTGCGCGCGCTCTTCATGTACAACATGCAGACGCAGTGAGTTAAAAACTTTTCGGGAAGCAAATCTTTACCACGGCATTTCGTTCTGTGGCGGCAATCACCCCAAGCGTTAAAATGGGAGTGTCAGCCATGCGCCTCCGCCGTGAACATTCCGGACAGCCGCGCTTCAAGCGCTTTCGCCGTGGCCGCCCTGATCGCGGTCGGGCTGTGCGCGTTTTTTAATTGCCCCAATGCATATTTCTGTCTTAACGCGCGCCGCAAACTCGGACCGCGCACGCTCCTAAGATTCACAAAGAGAAAGGTAGCCTCTTATGAACACATTCAAAAGCAAGGCCCAACTGAAGGTTGGCGCACGCAATTTCACACTCTATAAACTGCCCGCGCTTGAAGCGCGCGGCTTCAATCTGGCGCGCCTGCCGTTCAGTCTCAAGATACTGCTTGAAAATTTGCTGCGCCGCGAAGATGGCGTGAACGTTACGGCCGACGACATTGAGTTCCTGGCCAAGTGGGACGCGAAGGCCGAGCCGAGCCGCGAGATCGCCTACATGCCGGCGCGCGTCCTGATGCAGGACTTCACCGGCGTACCTGCCGTCGTTGACCTCGCCGCAATGCGCGATGCAATCAAAACGCTCGGCGGCGATCCGAACCGCGTGAACCCGCTGATACCTGCGGAACTGGTCATTGACCACTCGGTGCAGGTGGATGAGTTCGGCACGCCGAAAGCTTATGACGAGAATTCGTTGCTTGAGTTCCAACGCAACCGCGAGCGTTACGCCTTCCTCAAGTGGGGTCAGACTGCATTCGATAACTTCAGCGCAGTACCGCCGGGGATGGGAATATGCCACCAGGTGAATCTGGAATATCTTGCGCGCGTCGTCTTCACCAACGAGCAGAACGGTGAGCAGGTCGCTTACCCTGACACGCTCGTCGGCACCGACTCGCACACCACGATGATCAACGGACTCGGCGTGCTCGGCTGGGGCGTAGGCGGCATTGAAGCAGAAGCCGCAATGCTAGGCCAGGCGGTCTCCATGCTCATCCCGCA
>CAIMNN010000227.1 GCA_903842845.1 uncultured Acidobacteriaceae bacterium
GCCATCGTGCGCCAAGGCGTTCCCCTGTCGCTGAGGACCGGGGGCGCCGACCCAGGGCTTCTGTCCGACGCTCTGGTCAAATGGGCCCAGGCCCAGGTGGCCGGTGCCGGGTTCCGGTTTGCCCCCGAGGGCGGCTTGGTCAACGCGAACCAGCCTGTTTCCGTCACGCTGACCGCCGCCGGAAAGCCCCTTTCGGGCATTCCTCTCACCGCGGTTTGGGCCACCGACACGTTCTCGGCTGCCGCGCTGTCCCCGACCACCGACGCCAAGGGCACGGTGACGGTGCCGTACCCCGCCAACGAGAAGTTCCGAAACGCCAAGCCCGTGCTCAAGGTTTCGACGAAACTCGGCTCGCTGGCCACCGAGGCCTCGTACCTGGGGGGTCTCGACGCCGGACTCAAAGCCGAAGCCTCGTACCGGAATGCCGTCGTTCTGGTCCAATTGAAGACCGACGAGGTCAGGGTCGAAGGCGGAACGTTTACCGTCGGCTCCGTGAAGCAGGACCGCCGGGCGGGAAGCAACGAGAAGCCCCGGACTGTCACCCTCGATTCGTTCTTCATCGACCGCACCCCGGTGACCAACGCCCAGTACCGCTCGTTCCTCGAGACCACCGACGTCGCCAAAGACCAGTGGCCCGACTTCCTCGAGACCGACGACCAGGGAGGGCCGGACCAGCCCGTGGTCGGGGTGTCCCTCGCCGAAGCCCAGAAGTACGCTGCTTGGGCCTCGAGTGTCATCGGCGTGACCAAGCGCCTGCCCACCGAAGACGAATACGAAGTGGCGGCCCGGGCCGGCCAGCCGACCATCTACCCCTGGGGCGATCAACCCGCCACCGACGGCGTCAGGGCCAACTATTCGGGCAACAAGAAGTTCAAGGCCACCTCGCCCGTCGGGAGCTTTCCGAGCGGTGCCAACCCCTTGGGTCTGGTCGACATGGTCGGCAACGTCTGG
This sequence comes from uncultured Acidobacteriaceae bacterium, assembly GCA_903842845.1. Classification (GTDB taxonomy): domain Bacteria; phylum Acidobacteriota; class Terriglobia; order Terriglobales; family Acidobacteriaceae; genus CAIMNN01. Next base: position 952 of record CAIMNN010000227.1, read on the forward strand.
CAGTGGACCGACGAGTACTACGACGACCACACCCGCGCGGCCATTCTGCGTGGCGGCGAGTACTACGCGCCGCAGGGCTCCATCTGGTACTTCCCTGATTCGCTCCGCAACGACACACACGGCAAACTGCTGCTCATGGCGCCAAGCCTCGACCGTTCAGGCGGCATCGGCTTCCGCTGCGTCAAAGACGTGGCAGCAGCACCCGCAAGCGTAAAGCCAGCAACGAAATAAATTGGATTGAACGGGGGGTGTGTCGAAGAAATTTGGCTGCCCCTCAGGGAGTCGAACCCCGATATGCCGCTCCAGAGGCGGCTGTCCTACCATTGAACGAAGGGGCAATCTCTGCCAGGTTGAAGAGTCAACTCTCTACCAACCTTTTTAGAATACTTTCTCCGGCACTTCGGGTCAACCCGGCCAACGTATCTTGATGAATTTTTTGCTCCTTTTCGCCTTCATTACGAAGTTGAAACTGCAACCTGGTATAAAATTTCAAAAAGATGGAGCTCATCCTCAATCTCGCCTGGGGCCTGCTGGCTGTTTACCTGCTCACCGCCTGGTGGAAGCAGCGCGAACAAAACGCTGCATATTCCTGCGGCGCCCATCGCATGGATCCGCGAACACAGCTCATCGCACTCTGCGTCATTCTTATCGTCCTCTTCCCTGTTATATCCGTAAGCGATGACCTTTTTGCTGCGCAATTTCCTGCCGTTACCGACAGCAACAATCGCAAGTGCCACTCGGCCTGTTGCTCTGCTGCGCGCACTCTCGCCGACTCCACGCCGTTTGAAGCGGCCGCCGTCTTCCAATTTCAGACGCAGCAACTGAGTTTCGTCGCGCTCCCCGCGCTTCCGGCCCGTGCATCGGCCAACAATCCTGCGCTCTTCAAGATAGAGAACCGCCCACCTCCCGTCATACTCTGAACTGCTTCCCCCTTCTAAGTTATTTTCTGTTCAGTTGTACGATTCAGCCGCATCCATGCGGCTCAAAGGTGTTATATGAAGCAAACAAGAGCAACAGCGCTTGTGATCGGCGCGCTCGCCGTTGCGTTCTTTTCCCCCGCGCGCGGCTCTGCCCAGCAGCCCCTGAGCTGGGATGAGGTCAAGGCTCACTTCCTCGCCAACAATCCCGCCCTCGGCGCGGACGCGCTCAGCGTCGAAGAGATGAAGGCCAGCGAGATCACAGCCTATCTCCGCCCCAATCCGCAATACACCATCTCCTCCGACGGAACGCAGCTCACACCGCACAACGGCACATGGAAGCCAACCTCAAGCACTCAGCTTCAGAATCAGGTCACCTATCTGCATGAGCGCGAACGCAAACGCGAACTGCGCCAGCAAAGCGCAAAAGAAGGTACGCAGATCGCCTCCTCCGAGCACGACGACCTAAAACGCAACCTCCTCTTCAACCTCCGCACAGCATTCATCGCCACGCTTCAGGCAAAACGCATTTACGAACTTTCCAAAGCCGACCTCGAGTACTACGACAAGATCATCGCCATAAGCCAGGCGCGTTTCAAAGCCGGTGACCTCGCGCAAATCGACCTCGACCGCATCGAGCTCCTCCGCGTGCAATACGAATCCGAGATGCAGACCTCAATCGTCAGCCTGCGCACTTCAAAAATTCAGCTCCTGCAACTCCTCAACGACCGCACGCCCGTCGACCAATTCGACGTACTCGGCCTCTTCGATTGGCAAACCACTCTCGACACACTCGAAAACTATCACAAGGTCGCGCTCGACAACCGTCCCGACCTCGCCGCAGCACTCCAAACTGTCCAGCAATCGCAAACAAACTTCAAGCTGGCCAAAGCCAACGGCTCCGCCGACCCCACCATCGGCCTATGGGAAACTTACAACCCCTCGTTCAACAATCCTGATGCGGTCAACACTCTCGGCCTCAGCGTCAACATTCCACTGCGTATCTTTGATCGTAACCAGGGCGAGAAAAAACGCACCCTCCTCGACATAGACCGCAGCCGCAAATCCGCCGACGCCGCACAGGCCCAGGTCTTCAGTGACGTCGACTCCTCCTACGAGCAGCTCCGCAGCAACATCGAACTCCTCAAGCCATACAAGGAAAAATATAACGACCAGGCTCTCCGCGTGCGCGACACCGTCACCTACTCCTACCAGCACGGCGGCGCATCCCTCATGGACTTCCTCAACGCGCAAAGCGATTTCCGCACCGTGCAGCTCGCTTACGTGCAACTGGTGGGCGCGTATCTGACCGCAGCCGCACAGCTCAACATGTCCGTCGGGCAAGAGGTGATTCAATGACCAGATACATTTCTTACCGCGCAATCCTTCTCCCCCTCGCCGCCTCTCTGCTCATCACCACAGGCTGCAAAAGCAAAGACGCAGGCAACGGCGCGCCTCCACCTACAACAGTCATTGAAGTTCCCGACATGAACCTCATCAAGGTCGACAAGCCCGAGCTCTTCACGCTCATCGTCGCCGACAAACACGACAGCGCCACAACCTTCGACGCCACTGGCTCCGTTCTCCCCGACATCTCGCGCGAGGTCCCCGTCATCTCACTCGCCAACGGCCGCGTCGTCGATCTCAAGGTCCGCCTCGATGACAACGTCAAAAAAGGCCAGTTGATGATGAAGGTGCAAAGCCCTGACATCACCAACGGATTCAATCAATACCTCAAGGCCCGCAACGACGAGCAGCTCGCCGCCAAAGCCTTCGCCCGCTCTCAAGACCTCTTCGACCACGGCGCAATCTCGCAGGCGCAACTCGAGCAAGCCGAAGCCGCAGCCAAAGACTCCAAGGCCGACCTCACCGCCGCTGAAGAGCAGCTCTCCACGCTCGGCGCGGACAAGGACCATCCCAGCAACATCGTTCCCGTCTACGCGCCCATCTCCGGCGTCATCGTTACGCAAAATGTCACCAACTCCGCCGCAGCCGGCGCAACTCTCTCCGGCTCTCCCAACGCCTTCACCATCGCCGACCTCTCCACCGTCTGGATTCTCTGCGATGTCTACGAAAATCAGATTCCACTGCTCCAACTCGGCCAACTCGCGCGGATTCGCATCAATGCCTATCCCGACAAACCGCTCACCGGCCGCATCAGCGACATCGGCCCCGTCCTCGACCCCGCCATCCGCACCGCCAAGGTGCGCATCGAGGTCCCCAACCCCGGCTTCCTCAAACTCGGCATGTTCGCCACCGCCACATTCACCGGCAACAAAACTGAAACCCACACCGCGCTCCCCGCAACAGCCGTCCTTCATCTTCATGACCGCGACTGGGTCTTCGTCCCTTCCGGCAGCGGCACATTCAAGCGCACTCCCGTCAAAGCCGGCGCAATGCTCGACGGCAACCGCCAGGAAATTCTCTCCGGCATCGCACCCGGCCAACAGGTCGTCGTCAACGCGCTCTCGCTTGAAGCCGCAGGGAGCCAATAATGATCCGCGCTCTTGTCGATTTCGCGCTCAAAAGCCGGTGGCTCATCCTCGGCGGCGCGGTTGTGCTCATCGGATGGGGTGTCATTAGCTTCCGTAACCTGCCCATCGAGGCATACCCCGACGTCGCCAACAACTACGTCCAGATCATCACGCAGTGGCCCGGCCGCAGTGCTGAAGAGATCGAACGCCAGGTCACCGTCCCCGTCGAAATCCAAATGGCCGGCATCCCGCACCTCACCCATCTGCGCTCCACCACCCTCGCCGGACTCTCCAGCGTCATGCTCATCTTCGACGACGACTCCATCGGCGACGCCAACCGCGAGCACGTTCTCGAACGCCTCAGCATGGTCAGCCTGCCCGCCAATCTCGTCCCACAGATGGGCACCGACTGGAGCCCCGTCGGACAGATCTACTGGTACACGCTTGAAAGCACCAACCCCGCCTACGACGTGATGGAGAAAAAATCCATCCAGGATTGGTTCCTCGAAAAATCTTTCAAAGGCGTCAAGGGTGTCGTCGATGTCTCCAGC
>CAIMNN010000228.1 GCA_903842845.1 uncultured Acidobacteriaceae bacterium
ACAGCTCCTGAATCCCGATATTCACGCTCGAGACCATCATGATCGCCGAGTAGCCCTCCACCAGCATCAGCGCCCAGCTCAAATGAAAATTATTCGAGTAGCAAACCCCCATGATTGCCGCGAAGAAAAAAATTCCACTCACCGCAATCACAATTCCGCGCGAGTATATCTTCCCGCGCCACGCCACCGTCACCGCGCCCAGAACCGCGCCCGCGCCCGACCCGGCCATCAACCAGCCCAATCCGCTCTCGTTTGTGTGTAACTGAATGCGCGCAAAGTACGGAATAAAAGTAATGAACGGAATCCCCAGCAAACTACCCGCTGCAATCATCCACACAAGCACCCGCATCTGCGCTTGCGAGTTCAAATATTTAAAGCCGCTCACCAGGCTGCTCAACATGCTCTCGTGCTGTTCCTTCTCTTCATGCGGATACTGGATGCGCACCAGCGCCACCAGCACCGCCAGAAAACTCAACGCATTTAAATAAAAATTCCCCGCCACTCCCACCAGCGCCATCGCGTATCCGCCCAGCGTCGGCCCCAGTATGCGCGACATATTAAACTGCGCCGAATTCAACGCAATCGCATTCGTCAGGTCCTCACGTTCAATCAACTGCGGAACCAGCGATTGATAGCTCGGCGCATTCATCGCCATCGCCACGCCATTCAAAAACGTAATCGTCAATATTCCCCAAACATCTATCCGGTGCAACAAAGTCAGCGTCGCCAGCAGAAAAGCAAGCAGCATCATGATGGATTGCGTTACCAACAACAGGTAGCGCTTGTTCACACGGTCCGCCACCACGCCGCCAAACAGCGTAATAAACAAAAACGGTATCGACCCGGCAAAGCCCACAACCCCCAGCCAGAACGCCGAGTGCGTCAGGTCCAGAATCAACCAGCCCAACGCAACGTTCTGCATCCACGTACCAATATTCGAGAGAAAATTCCCACTCCAAAACAATCTGAAGTTCCGGTTCCGCAGCGCGCGAATTATCTTCGGGAAGTCTTCGAGTTCGCCTCTGTGCGCTTCATCCATACTTCTAGTGTAAGCTGAGGATTCAGACCCATTTCAGCAGCTCATTCCCCTCTCTGAGGCCTTCCATGCGCACCCAACTTTACAAATTCCTGCCACTCATTTTCGTCGCCGCAACGCTCACGGCTCAAGAGACCAAAGCCACTTTCGGCTATCTCGACTTCACCAATCAAGCCAGCATCGAGAAAAAGTTCCTCGCCGTGCCCAATGCCGAGCTCGCCGGCGCGCATCTCAAAACACTAACCGCCAAGCCGCACATCGCCAGTTCGCCCGAGGACCGAGAGACCGCCGACTACGTCGCACAAAAATTCCGCGATGCCGGCCTCGACACCGAAATCGTCCCCTACCGCGTCTATCTCAATCAACCGCGCAAAGTTCTAGTTGAAGCCTTCGACGCAAACGGCAAGCTCCTCATGACCGGCCCCGGCCGCGAGCACGTAGACAACGACCCCTTCCAGGACGACCCACGCGTCGTCATGCCCTTCAACGGCTCCAGCGGCTCCGGCGATCTCACCGCCGAAGTCGTCTACGCAAACTACGGCCGCCTCGAAGATTTCGACGAACTCGCCGCGCGCCACATCGACCTCCACGGCAAGATCGTATTGTGTCGTTACGGCGGCAACTTCCGCGGCGTCAAAGTTTACATCGCCCAGCAGCGCGGCGCGACGGCAGTCCTCATCTACTCCGACCCGCAAGACGACGGCTACTTCAAGGGCGATGTCTACCCTCACGGCCCCTGGCGTCCTGAAACAGCAGTCCAGCGCGGCTCCGTGCAGTTCCTGCCCCTTCACCCCGGCGACCCGCAGACTCCCGGCCTCGCCTCTACTCCCGACCTTCCCGACTCCGCCCGCGAATCAGGCGAAGCCAATCAGCCCCACATTCCCTCCATCCCGCTCAGCTATCACGATGCATCGCCCATCCTCGCCGCGCTCCATGGCGAGCCCGTCGCGCAAGCTTGGCAGGGCGCGCTTCCTTTCCACTATCACTACGGTCCCGGCGGTGTTCGCGTCCACGTCGTCTCCGATCAGGACTACCAACTCCGCACCATCTGGGATGTCATCGGCAAAATCAAAGGCTCCGAACTCCCCGACGAGCTCGTCATCGCCGGCAACCATCGCGACGCATGGGTCTGCGGCGCAGTCGACCCCAACAGCGGCACCGCCTCAATGCTTGAAGCAGTTCACGGCCTCGGCGAGCTGCTCAAATCCGGCTGGCGTCCAAAGCGCACTATCATCTTCGGCAGTTGGGACGCTGAAGAAGAAGGTCTGGTCGGCTCAACCGAATGGGTTGAAGGCCACATGCCTGAAATGTCCCACACCGTCGCCTACTTCAATATGGATGTCGGCGTCGCAGGCCCCGAGTTCGGCGCAGCCGCCGTGCCAAGTCTCGCGCGTTTCCTCCGCGAAGTCACCCGTGACGTCCCCAGCCCAACCGGCCCCAGCGTCTACGACAACTGGAAAAACAACAAAAAGCCGACCGCCGAAGACCACCACGCATCCACCGCACCCAAGGTCGAAGAGACCGAACCGCACGTCGGCGAACTCGGCTCCGGCTCTGACTTCACCCCCTTCCTGCAACACGCAGGCGTCCCTTCAACCGATATCGGCTCCGGCGGTCCCTACGGCGTCTATCACTCGGCCTTCGACAACTTCGCCTGGTTCACCCTCAATGCAGACCCGCACTTCGTCTATCTCCAGGAGATGGCCCGCGTCTTCGGCCTCCAGGCCCTCCGCATGGCCGACGCCGACTTTCTCCCCTACGACTACGTCGCCTACTCCAAAGCCATCAACACTTATATTGATGCAGCAAAAACTAAAGCCTCCAACAAAAAGCTCGATCTTGATTTCACCAAGCTAGAAACCGCCAGCGCCCGCCTCCTCGCAGCCGCACACAAGGCCAGCGCTCTCCAAGCCACTCCCACCGGCGACCTCAAAAACCTCAACGCAACCCTGCGCGCCGTCGAAGCCGACCTGCTCAACCCCAACGGCCTCCCCAACCGCCCCTGGTACAAGCACACCATCTTCGCACCCGGCGAATACACCGGTTACGCCGCCGTCGTCATCCCCGGCGTTATGGAAGCCGAGTCCGCGGGTGATGTGACGCGTGCCACAGAACAGCTCACCGTCCTCACTGATAGCCTTAACCGTGCGGCGGAGCGGTTGGAGTCTCTACCCGCTCGCAGTAAACTAACGGTAGCCGCGTCCCCTGGAACGTAGCGGCTCCCTAAGTGGAGGTTTCAATGAATCGCAACGCTAACGTCATCCGCATTTCTATCGCCGCCGTTTTGGTGGTGGGCACCATCGTGTGGCTTGCTTGGTCAGGCGCAACGGACAAGGCCAACACAAGCTACTTCGTCACCATCCCCGAGCTCGTCAAGATGGGCGACAGCGCCTACAAGGAAAACCTGCGCGTCGACGGCTTCGTCCGCCCCGGCTCCATCGTCAAGAGCGGCACCCACATCACATTTGTCATGGATGAGTTTGAAAGCCACTCCCCCAAGGCTGGCACCGGCCGCACGCTCACTGTTCTCTACACCGGCACCGAGCCGCCACCCGACACCTTCAAGGACGACGCACAAGCTGTCGCCGAAGGCCGCCTCGGTAACGACGGCGTCTTCCAGGCCAAGCAGCTCCAGGCCAAATGCGCCAGCAAATACGCACCCGTTGCCCCCGGCACTCCCGGTGCGCCCGGCGCAAAGCCAGCCGGTGGCCCGCAAAAGTCCTCGCAGCTCACGCCCGTAACCGGCCTGCACAAGGCAACCTCGTAATCGAATAAGGTGGCGCAAGTAGCCGGCATGAGCATCGCCCAAACGCAGCCGACAGTCCAGCTTCAAAAGATCAGCCGCCTCTTCGGCAGCTTTGCCGCCTTGCGCGATGTCTCCGCCGAGCTCGAACCCGGCAAATGTTACGTCCTCCTCGGCGAAAACGGCGCAGGCAAATCAACTCTCCTCCGCGTCATGGCCGGCCTCCTTCATCCCACCCACGGCTCCATCAAGCTCTTCGGCCACAGCAATCCCCGCGAGGCGCGCGAACGCATCAGCTATATGAGCCACGCGCCCATGCTCTACGACGAGCTTACCGCCGTCGAAAACCTCCGCTACTTCGCCAGCCTCTACCCCGGCCGCAATACCCTCGACCCCGCCGAAGCCATCCGTCAGGTCGGCCTCGACCCCACCCTCACCAAAACATTCGGACAATATTCTCAAGGCATGCGTCAGCGTACCTCGCTCGCCCGCGCACTCCTCTCATCGCCCGACCTGCTCCTCCTCGACGAGCCCTTCTCCAATATGGACGTCGAAAGCGTCCACCAG
>CAIMNN010000229.1 GCA_903842845.1 uncultured Acidobacteriaceae bacterium
CTGGCCTAAAACAGCGGATGAGTTTTTCGCAGTGATGTCCAACTTTCAGGACCCGCACAATGCGTGGCTCCGCCAGGTGACCACTTACTGGGAGATGGCGGCGGCGCTGGTTCTTCATGGCGCGGTCTCGTCCGACCTTTATATGGACACCAACGGCGAGGGATTCTTTGTGCTGGCCAAGTTTGCGCATATTCTCGGCGAAATCCGTGCAAAGAACAAGGGATTTATGTTGCGCACGTCGCAACTGGTGGAAAAACACGCGGTGGCGGCGGCGATCTACGAACGGGCGCTGGGCAATGCGCAAAATCTGCGCGCGTCGATCAAGTAGTACTTGCACTGGGGCCGCCCAAAGGCGCATGATTGATGGGATACACCGGCAGGGGTGAGGCAAACTCACACTTACTCTAAACTCACAGGTGAGATTTTCGAACCATGGCCCGAGCAGTTTGGAATGGCAAGACGATAGCAGAGAGCAGCAAAGTGGAAACAATAGACGGCAGCGTCTATTTTCCCGAGACCAGCCTGAAGCGGGAGTACTTCCGCTCCAGCTCCACCACCTCCACCGACCCGCGCAAGGGACTGGCCCGCTACATGAGCCTGGTCGTCGACGGGCAGGATAATCCTGACGCAGCCTGGTACTATCCCGACCCCAAGCCGCTCGCCCGCAAGCTGCGTGGTTACGTCGCGTTCTGGCGCGGTGTTGAGATTGAAGAGTAGAGTCGGCGCAGACTCTTAAAACGGAATCCTTGGAAATTTTCTGTCTTTGGTGGCGAGCCTGGCTTATTCTTTGGCGGCCAGCATGCTTCCGCGGCATTTTGTCGTGCGGCAGTTGCAACGCAGGTCGTCGTTTTCGCCGTCATATAAACAGTAGTCGTAGGTAATCTCTTCGCCTGCGGCGATGTTGCGTACAGCGGTTATCCACACCCGGCCGCGGCTCTCGGAGCTTTCGCAGTTGGGGTCGCAACTGTGGTTGATGAACATCGCCATGGAGTGGCCGTCGATGACAACCTTGCCGTCGCCCAGTCCAAAGAGATACGTGATGGGCTTTTTGTCGTACAGCTCGTCGGCTTTTTTCTTGTTGAGCTTGGGGCCGGAGTATTCGGCGACGCGCGTGCCCTTGCGGATGGGCGTGGTGGTGTAGCAGCCTGCGGCATGAATGGTGGAAGAGCGTACGATGAGGGCCATGCGAATGTGTATGCTTTCAGTAGGTGGAGTTTCTGATAGCAGCGTAACATTTTGAGGGATAGCTGTGCTGTACTGGTTGAACAAATTGAGCATTATCGCGGTGCTTGCGGTTGTTTTCTTCGCCGCCGCTGCCAGTTGCCAGCAGCAAAAGCCTGCGGCTGATGGCAATCCGTTCCCCGGCGAGCAGACGGACGCGCCGGTGCTGCCGCAGAACAACGCCCTTGCGCGGACCGAAGGCGACGAGAACGCCATCGTCAGCCGCAACGTTCCCGCCGCCGACACCGACCCGGCACGCAGTCCGGAAGACTCCGAGCTCATGACCACCCCGACCACCGGCATTGATTCGTTGGAGAGCTCCAGCACCAGCGGGATTGATACTTCGGGCGCCGATCAGGACCAGACGAGCAACCCGGCCGGCAAGACACGTGGTGGTCGCGGCAAGAAGGGCGAAGTCGAAGTGCCGGAGCACAAGGAGACGGTGAAGGAAGACGTCGACGTGGGCTCGCTTTATTTGGACCAGAAGAACTACAAGGCTGCGCTCTCGCGCTTTCAATCGGCGATGGTGCTGGACCCGGAAAATCCCGATGCCTTCTTCGGCATAGCCGAGGCCGAGCGGCACCTGGGCAAACTGGCAGAGGCAAAGCTGCACTACCAGCGCGTGGTGGACTACGACCCCGACAGCAAACGCGGCAAGCAGGCCAAAAAAGCCCTCAAAGAGATGGGCAGCGCAAAGTAACACACTTCCGGAATCGGTTTGAGCAACGCACACGCAGCAAATTTACCTGTCCCGGAGTGTGGTTTGATAATATCCTTAGCCATAGACAACAACAGTGAGTTCAATCCGTTAGAGGGGCACAACCATTCCTCATAGCCGCACAATTCATCCGGTCTTGTCGCGCGAGCTGGTGCTGTTCTGCGATTTCTTGCGCGATGCGACGCAGGATGAGCTTCAGGTCATCCCCGGCGTCAGCGCGCAGTACTGGTGCGGGCAACAGGTGGTGGAACACATTCTCATGACGCTGGAGCGCTCGCGCGTGGAGCTTGCCCTGCGCATTGAGCAGCGCCGCCTCAAAATGAAAAAGCGCACGCTCTTGCAGGCGGTCATCAAGTCGCACTTGTTCTGGTTTCACAATATGCCGCGCGGCATTCTAACCCCGCGCAGCCTGCGGCCGGAGGAGTGGACGCCGATGAACGGCAACGCTCTTTCGGAGCGACTGCTCGACGCGGCCAAGGTCGTTGACAATCTTCTTGCGGTTTGCCGTCGCGTTTACGGCATGGAGCCTTGCGGCGAGCACTGGATGTACGGCCCCCTGCGCGTTGAGGACTGGCGCGCCTACACCGCCATACACATACGTCATCATCTGAAGCAGTTGAAGGTGGCCGTCAACTACGCGCGTAATCCACCGCCTGAGCCGGAGCAGGTGACGCCGTTCCCGCGAGTCGTCCAGCGCATCAAGAAACAAAAAATATAAAAGTTCAGAAGCCAACCGCGCTCAGGTAAAGCGCTATCAGCTTGCCACCGAAGAAATAACTCAGCAGAGCGCCAATGCAGAGGAAACTTCCGAAGGGCAGTTGCTTCAGTGCCCAGGCCGGTTTTGTGGAGTCGTCACCGTCATCGGGGTTGCCGCGGAAGAGCAGGACGAGTGCGAAGGCAGCGGCAAGGAAGATGCCGAGGACGAAGCTCAGGAGTGTGCGCTGCCAGCCGAGCCACGCGCCGAGCATCGCCATCAGCTTGGCGTCGCCGAGTCCCATGCCTTCCTGCTTGCGGACGAGGTAGTAGAGCAAGCGGATGAGCAGGACCAGCCCGCCTGCTGCGAATGTAGAGAGAAAAGCCTTTGTAATATCACGCCTATCCAAGTCGAATGGTTCGCGATAAAGCAAAAAAACAAATATTGAATCTAGCAAACCACTTGTAAGAAAAAGGCCAATGATTATGCCAGGAATAGTTAAGCGATCCGGAAGCCAAAAATTTTCAGCATCAAGAAACAACAAAGCGATCAGAGTCCATAAAAAATACATTAACAACACGCATTTAATGAAGACTGAAATCCAAATAAAATGTAATCCGTGCCAATCGGGCAATTGATTGCTCATAATTTTGTATGTTCCAGTCGAAAATAGGAACCCACAAAATAGCTCAACAGCCGGATAACGCCAGCCAATCACCGCCTTGCACTTTCTGCAACGCCCGCGCAAAACAATCCAGCTCAGCAGCGGAATATTCTCCCACCAGCGCAGCACGTGTCCGCAACTGCGGCAGTGCGAACCGGGTTTGACGATGCTCTCGCCCGCCGGCCAACGCGAAAGGCAGACGTTCATGAAGCTGCCGAAGAGCAGCCCGATGACAAACGCGAATGCGGCGAAATAAAGTAACTCCATCTGTGACTCCGAGTATAAAGCCTCCCGTATGACGCACAGGCGCCGCCTGCCGTTCACGTTGCTTTAAACTGGTGTCAACGGAGCCCGCATTGAGCGAAGAGAAAAAACCGCTGCAACTGACCACCGACCCGCAATCGGCCGCGGCCAACTTTGCCGAGTCGGCGGCCATCATGGCCCGTCTGCGCGCGCCCAACGGCTGCCCGTGGGACAGGGAACAAAGTTTCGACACCATCCGCAAGTACATGCTCGAAGAGACCTACGAGGTCTTTGATGCGATTGAGCGGCGCGACTGGCCGCACCTCAAGGAGGAGCTCGGCGACCTGCTGTTGCAAGTTTTGTTTTACGCCGAGATGGCTGCCAACGACGGTCACTTCACCATCGCCGATGTATTGGCCGAGCTGAACCGCAAGCTCATCCGCCGCCATCCCCACGTCTTTGGCGAAGAGGCGGCGCGCGCAGCCGGCAACGAGGCAGCAGTCGACGCAGCCGTCGAAGGTTCGTCAGCAAAAGTATTGCGCAACTGGGAAGAGATAAAGAAGGCCGAGAAGCTCGCCGCTGCAAAGGCCCAGCCGGAGTTTACCTCGCGACTCGACGCAGTTCCACGCTCGATGCCTGCGCTCAGCGAAGCCGCTAAGATAGGCTCCAAGGCCGCGAAGGTCCACTTCGACTGGCCGCACTGGCGCGACCTGCTGCCCAAGATGAACGAAGAGCTGGCCGAGCTTGAAGTCGAAGCCGCGAATCCTAATCCTGACCACGCACGCATTGAAGCCGAGCTCGGCGATGTGCTCTTTACAGCGGTCAACCTGGGCCGTCACCTGGGCGTTGAGGCGGAGATGGCATTGCGCGGCGCGAACCTTCGCTTCCGTCAGCGCTTTGAGTGGATGGAACGCAACGCTGCAATGCCGCTCGAAGAGCTGAGCGCCGCCGAACTCGAAGAGCTGTGGTCGCGCGCGAAGATCGCATTGGAGATAGGCAAATGAAGCACGACAGCATCCTCATCCGCACATGCAACGGCTTTGACGAGTTGCGCGCGTGTGTCGAGATGCAGATAAGCACCTGGGGCTACGATGCGACTGACGTCATCCCGCTGAAGGCCTTCATGCTTGCGCAGAAGATAGGCGGACAGGTCATCGGAGCCTTCGACCTGAGCCTTGCTGGTGCGGGCAGCGATGGGACTCCTGAGACTCTAATCGGCTTCGCACTGTCGCTGCCTGGGGTCAAATCGCCCGCGCATGGTATTCCGTGGCCGTATCTTCATTCGCACATGTTGGCCGTACACGACAACTACCGCAACTGCGGCATCGGCAGAGCGCTGAAGCTGGAGCAGCGGCGTGAGGCGCTTGCGCGCGGCATACGCCACATGGAGTGGACCTTCGACCCGCTCGAGATAAAGAACGCGCACCTCAACCTCAAGAAGCTCGGCGCGCGCTGCCGACGTTATGCGGTGGACTTCTACGGTCATTCCACTTCGAAGCTGCAAGCCGGTCTGCCCACCGACCGGTTGTTTGCGGAGTGGAACCTGGATTCGCCGGCGGTAGCTGCGCTTTTAGATGGCAAGCCTGCGACGGGCAATGAAAAGGCGAAGGCTGCGGAGAAAATCACACTTCCAGCTGAAATTTCACAATGGAAGCAGAACGCGCGAGAAAAAGCGCAGGAGCTGCAATTAAAAAATCGAGCGCTGTTTCAATCAGCGTTTTCAAGGGGTTTGGCGGTCATCGGTTTTGAGATCGACGAGGGCGGCAACGGTTCTTATCTGTTAGACACTGAAGGCTAGTCACGGAATCGCGTAAACTTGAGTCGAGGCACAAATACATATGAAGATCGATGCCATTTATCTGCGCGAGCTGGAGATGCAGCTTGTCCATCCGTTTGAGACAAGTTTTGGTGTGACCAGCAAGCGCCGCATTCTGCTCGTCGAAGTTCATTCTGAAGGGCTGATCGGTTGGGGTGAGTGCACGGCCGCAGAGCATCCGCACTTCAGTGAAGAGTGTTTTGCCACGGCCTGGTACATGCTGGAGCATGAGCTTGCACCGATGCTTATGGCGAACGAGCCTGACAATGGCGGCGAGTGTCCGAAGATATTGAGCCGCGTGCGCGGCAATCGCATGGCCAAGGCCGCGCTTGAAAACGCAATCTGGGACCTTGAGGCACAGCGCGAAGGCGTCTCGCTGAGTTCGCTGCTCGGCGGCACGCAGGATGCTATTCCATGCGGCGTCTCGCTCGGAATTCAAAAATCAATCCCCGAGCTGATGAAGATCATCGAGACCGAGCTTGCGGCCGGTTACCGGCGCATCAAACTGAAGTGCAAGCCGGGCTGGGACGTCGAGGTGTTTTCAAAGGTGCGCCACCAGTGGCCTGGAATCATGCTGAGCTGCGATGCCAACTCCGCTTACCGGATGCGCGACTTCAAACATCTGGCGACGTTCGACAACTTTGACCTGCTGATGATCGAGCAGCCGCTTTGGCACGACGATTACTTCTTCCACTCGATGCTGCAGAAGCAGATAAAAACGTCCATCTGCCTGGATGAATCGATCCGCAACCGCCGCGATGCGCTGGCTGCGATCGAGATAGAGTCCTGCCGCATTATCAACATCAAGCTTGGCCGCGTCGGCGGCTTCTCTGAGGCCATACGCGTTCACAACATCACCATGGAGCGCGGCATTCCTGTGTGGTGCGGTGGAATGCTTGAAGCGGGCATCGGCCGCGCGCACAACATTGCGCTCGCCTCACTGCCCAACTTCACGCTGCCGGGCGATGTTTCGGCTTCCAAGCGCTACTGGAAAGAAGACATCATCGAGCCTGAAGTCACGGTGACAAAGGGCGGCGAGATTGCCGTGCCCAAGGCGCCGGGCCGCGGATTTGCTGTTCGCACCGACCTTGTGGAGAAGCTCACATTGCGCAAGGCTACGATTCAGAGCACGGTTACTGTTTAAGCATCTGGATGGCGGCGCGGTAGTCCAACGCCTGCTGCACGGGCGAAAAATCGCTCAGCTCGAGCGTTGCGTCAGACGATTTTGATTTATAAACAATGCGGTAGTTGGCTTTGATGATCAAGTGTGTAGCGCGCCAGAGCCCGGGCTGGATCTCTTTCTGTTCGATTAAGAGCGTCGCACCTTTGTCTATCTGCCCGATGATTCCCCAGCCATAATCAACGTCTTTGGCCAGTTTTCCGCTCAACCGGGTCACGCGCTCGGCCTTCGTGTCGAGCCATAGTTCGCCTTCCATGCCGGTGAGAAGTTGTTCCTCAAAATTTTGCGGCTGAAACTTAGGGTCGGGCACAAAAGAGTAAACAGTCTGCCCGCCCTCGGCGCGCGAGTACTTGTAGATAAGCGCGGTGGGTAGCGCGCGCAGAATTTTTGTAAATTTGTCCAGGTCCGAGGCCTCGCGCTCTGCACGATGGCCCTGAAGGCCTGAGTCGGCGTAGAGCTGGTTGAGCCTGTCCTCCTCCTTCTGCTTGTCCTCGGCTCCTAGCGGAGCATCGTCGCGCGAGAGCAGCCGGGCCACGTCGCCATCGCGGGTCTCGATAATATCCTTCACCGTCGTCAACCGCGGGCTGACCTTGCGCAGGTGGTAGCGCATGGGGTGCGAGCTATCGCCGAGCGCGGCAACCTCATTGGCCACAGCGCGGCTGACCAGCGCGCCCTGAGCGTCAGGCGTTTGGGCCGCCGTGGCTACCGCGAACAGGCCGGGCAGCAGAAATCCCAGAATCAGGGTCGAGATATTTGGCCGCATCTTCTTCAGTTTACTTTGTGGCTCGCCGCAGGAATTTCCGTGGCGGTTACAAATATTGGACGATTTCAACCGCTATTGGGACCCCGCTGCGTCCAATGAAAAGCAGCAAAAACCTGTTGAAGCGAAATGCGCATTGAAGCGAATGGGCTCGGTTGCGTATAGTGCGAACAGAGCTTGTTTTCATGGGTGAAGGAGAGCGGCAATGGCAGGAGAGGCAGTGCTGGCCCACTTGGGCAAATCGATCGTGATACGTGGCGAGGTTCGTGGCAGCGAGGACCTGATCATCGAAGGCCGCGTTGAGGGCACTGTAGCCCTGAGCAACGGACGCCTGACCATCGGCCCCTCGGCCAACGTGCAGGCCGACCTCTCGGCCCGCGATGTGCTGGTGTTGGGCGCAGTGCAAGGCAACATCAGCGCCATCGGCCGCGTGGAACTTCGTGCCGGCTCTGAGGTCATAGGTGATATCCACTCCGCCCGCCTGTCTGTCGAGGACAATGCAGTATTCCGCGGCAAGGTGGAACTAGCGATGACGGGGCGCGCTGAAAACAGTTAAAGCAGGCAGTCTGCATTCATACCGGGCGCAAAGGTTACCGGCGCCAGCGGTTCGTTGAAATCAACATTCGGGGTCGAGAAAAAGTGCTGAATAAACTATTCGAGCGCAAACAGGTGCCGGGCTCACACTTGAACAGTCCGCGCTTTCCCCGTTATTCGGGTGGATGGGCGCTATTGCGCAAAAGGCTCGAGGCGGAGTCAAGCCTGCGCGTACTGGATACCGGCCCGATCAACGCATCGAATATTAACTACATCACAGACCACGGACACAGCCTATTCCTCTCCGACCTGGTTCACGAGGCTTGGTCCGGCGAATTCGCCACGCAGAGCGACGAGGGCCAGCAGTGGGATGTGCACAGTTTCCTCAAACAGACCATGGAACTACGTGGCCATAAATTCGACCTCGTCCTTCTTTGGACCGCCCTTGATTATCTGCCTGAAGCGCTGCTCCAACCGGTGATAGACAGACTGCATGAAGTGATGAACCCCTTCGGCCAGGTCTTTGCGCTCTTCCACACTCGCACGACTGGCGATGAGGCCGTGCACTGCCGCTTCCATTTGACGCCGACCGATGAAGTGCTGGTGCAACTCGGCGAGCCACTCCCACTTCAGCGCTCGTTCACCAATCGCAGCGTAGAGCGGCTCTTCTCGGCCTGGAGCGGACAAAAATTCTTCCTCGCCAAGGACTCGCTCTCCGAGGTCATCTTCACCAATCTCGTCGAAGAATAGCCGGCAAGCGCACCGGTGCAATTACAGGTGGTTGTTATGCGTGAACTTCTCAAGGGCACACAAGTTACATGGCTCGGGCACTCGGCTGTGCTGGTGCAAACACACTCCGGCACCACATTGCTCATCGACCCGTTCATAACCGGCAACCCGAAATATCCAGCCGATTTCAAACTCCCCGCCAAGGTCGACTACATCCTGCTGACCCACGGCCACGGCGACCATCTCGGCGATGCCGTCGCACTTGCGGCTAAATATGACGCGACTGTTGTTGCCATTTACGAACTCGCTGCGTTCTTAGCTGCGAAGGGTGTAGCCAAGACTATCGGCATGAATCTTGGCGGCACCGTGAGGCTGGCAGATGTGGCAGCAACCATGACCGACGCGCGCCACTCCGCCGGAACGAGCGATGAAAAGGGAACTCACTACACCGGCGTACCTGCCGGCTTTGTGATGACAGTCGAGAACGGGCCTGTGCTTTATCACGCAGGTGACACCGCCGTCTTCGGCGATATGAAACTCATTCGCGAGCTCTACGCGCCCGATGTCGCTATGCTGCCCATCGGCGGCCATTACACCATGGGGCCGCGCGAGGCTGCGTTGGCCGTTCAGTTCCTTCAGCCTAAGCTTGTGCTGCCGATACACTACGGCACTTTCCCGCCGTTGACCGGAAGGCCTGATGAGCTTCAATCACTTGTTAAAGACTTTGAGGTCGCTGTAATAGAACCAGGAGACAGTTTATAAAAATAGGCGGAGGGCTCTCCGAACTCTCCGCCTATGTTAGCCAGCGTTAATTTTGCAGAGCTGCGGCCTGCTTCTGCGCGGCCCAACGGCGCTTCACCGCATCAACAATTCGCTGGCGGCCTTCGGGTGTAATGTTCCGTTTTCTCCGCATCGGCGTTAGTTCAAATCCCACGACCCCATTGTGCCCGCGCAATGATACTCCCACACCGCCCAGAAGAAACCGCACCTGTTCAAGGCGCGCTATCTCCTGATCGATCTCAAGTAAAATCTCTTTGACTGACATCTTCCATCTCCTTGGATTAGTGTCTTTCTGTGAACATGTCACTCAGTACTTAGCTCAGTGATCACGGTTTATGTCAAAACATGCTACAACTCAGACAATAGCCAACTCGTCTGACAAGGACAAACAAAAACGTTACCTATAGGCACGAATAGGTAACGTTACTAAAATACCGTTACTAATGAAATCAATAAGTTAGCGGCCGCAATTTTTGAGTCACTGTATGGAATTGACACAATTTGAGCTAGCTTCTAACCGATTTTCAGACACACCGCTAACAAGTTGTGCCCAAAATATCTGACATTTACTGTCTCAACAAAAAACTCCCACCAAGCATTGTTAGCTGCTTGATGGGAGTTTGGTCTTGAATCAACTTTCAGTGAACTTAGCGGTTCTTGGCTACTTCTTCCACTGTCACCGGGTCAAGGAACGGCATATTCGAGCGGAGCTTCTGGCCAACCTCTTCGATCAGGAGCTTCGACTCGGCATCGCGGAAGGCCTGGAACTCCTTGCGGCCGCTGTTCTGGTCGGCGATAAAGCGCTTGGCAAAAGTCCCATCCTGAATATCGGTCAGGATGGCCTTCATCGCCTTGCGGCTCTCTTCGTTGATCACGCGTGGACCGCTGACATAGTCACCCCACTCGGCTGTGTCGCTGACCGAGTAACGCATGTAGGCCAGGCCGCCGCGGTAGATGAGGTCGACGATCAGCTTTAGCTCGTGCAGCACTTCGAAGTACGCAATCTCCGGCTGGTAGCCTGCGTCGACCAGTGTCTGGAAGCCGGCCTTGATGAGCGAACTCACGCCGCCGCAAAGAACCGCCTGCTCGCCGAAGAGGTCCGTCTCGGTCTCTTCAGTGAAGGTCGTCTCATGCACGCCAGCGCGTGTGTTGCCGATGCCCTTCGAGTAGCTCAGCGTCAGCTTGTGCGCGTTGCCGGTGGCATCCTGATGCACTGCGATGAGGCCGGGAACGCCGCCTCCCTCCTGGAAGACCTCGCGTACGCGATGGCCGGGAGCCTTCGGAGCAGCGAGCGCAACGTCAATGTCCTTCGCCGGGACGATGGTGCCGTAGCGGATATTAAATCCATGTGCGAAAAGCAGCAGCTTGCCTGCACTCAGGTTCGGCGCGATTTCTTCTGCATACAACTTGGCCTGCGACTGGTCGGGCGTCAGGATCATGACGACGTCAGCCCACTTGGTCACATCGGCTGGCGAACCGACCTCAAGCCCGGCCTTCTCGGCCTTGACGCGCGACTTGGAACCCGCGGCCAGGCCAACCTTCACCTGTACGCCTGAGTCCTTCAGGTTGAGGGCGTGTGCATGCCCCTGTGAGCCGTAGCCGATGATGGCCACTTTCTTCTGCTGGATGAGGCTAAGGTCCGCATCCTTGTCATAGTAGGTCTTTGCCATTGTTCTTCCTTTGTCTTGTGAAGGGGCATGACTTCAGTCATGCCGTTTTGTTTGAAAAAATGTTGTGGGCTTTAGCCCCTGAGGGAAAAGCTTGTCGCTGTTAGCTCGCCTGTGGCTGATTCGCGAGGCCCACGCGCATCGCATGCTCCACGCTGCTTGTGTGCTGGCCGCGGCGCATTGTCATCTTGCCGCTGCGGCAGATCTCGGTTACGCAATTCTCTTCCTCGTTGAGCACTTCGATCAATCCCTCGATCTTGCTCTCAACGCCGGTTATCTCGATCATCAGCGATTCCGGTGCCAGGTCGACGATTCGGGCGCGGAAAACTTCAGCCAGTTCAAAGATCCGCGAACGCGTCACCGGTGTGACCCGCACTTTGATCAACGCAAGCTCGCGCGTAACTGCCGGCGCCTTGGCAACGTCATCCACCTCGACTACATTCTCCAGCTTGTAAAGGCTCGCCAGAATGCGGTGACCGGCCTCGGCCGATGCCTCGCAGACCAGCGTGATACGCGAGAGCCCAACACGCTCGCTCGAGCCCACCGTCACCGAGTGGATGTTGATATTCAGGCGACGAAAGAGCGAGGCCACGCGTGTCAGCACACCCGGACGGTCTTCCACGTATACAACAAATGTATGCAACATGATTGCTCTCTCCAAAATCTCTGATCTCTGACAACTGCTCTCTGTCTAGTCCTCGGCCGATTCAACCAGTGCGCTCTGTCCGGGGCGGCGAATCATTTCGTGCAATGCGCTTCCGGCAGGAATCATCGGGTAAACGGAATCTTCCTTCTCAACCATGAAGTTGATCAGGAACGGTCCATCGTGTTTGCGCGCGTCTTCAACCGCCTTTGCAACTTCTGCGCGCGTTGTCACCGCGACGGCGCGAATGCCGTGCGCGTCGGCGAGCTTCACAAAGTCCGGGCTCACCATCGGCGTCGATTCATAGTTGCGCTCGTAGAAGAACTCCTGCCACTGGCGCACCATACCGAGGAAGCCGTTGTTGACGATTGCGATATTGATCTTGATCTTCTCTTGAACAATCGTCGAGAGCTCAGCAGCGGTCATCTGGAAGCCGCCGTCGCCGGCGACAACCCACACTTCCTTGTCACGGCAGGCCATCTTCGCACCGATTGCTGCCGGCAGCGCAAAGCCCATCGTGCCCAAACCGCCTGAAGTGATCAACGTGCGCGGTTGCTCGTGGTGATAGTACTGCGCCTCCCACATCTGGTGTTGGCCCACGTCGGTGGCGACGATGGCGTTGCCGCCGGTGATGCGCCACAGGTCATGAATCACGTGCGCCGCATAGAGGTGTCCCGAGTCGGGCAGGTTCTTGATGTCGCGTACTGCAATCGCTCCCTTGCTCGCGTCAATTGTTTTCAGCCACGCCGAGCCATCGCGCTTGGTGATGCGCGGCAACAACTGGTCAAGCACTTCACTCAGATCGCCAACCAGCGCGACGTCTACTTTAATGTTTTTGTTGATCTCCGCCGGGTCGACTTCGATGTGGATTTTCTTTGCCTTGACAGCGTATGTCGAAGGCGTGCCGATGACGCGGTCATCAAAGCGCATGCCGCAGGCGATGAGCAGGTCAGCCTCTTGTATCGCGCTGTTCACCCACGCCTCGCCGTGCATGCCCATCATGCCCAGGTTCAGCGGATGCGAGGCAGGGAAGCCGCCGATGCCAAGCAGCGTTACCGCGACCGGCGTTTCAGTGCGCTCGGCCAACGTGCGCAACTGCTCCATCGCGCCTGACTCCATCACGCCGTGGCCGGCGAGAATGACAGGTCGCTTCGCGTTCAGGATCAGCTCAGCCGCTTCGGCCAGTCCGCTCTCTTCCACGCGCAACATCGGGTGCGGCAGATACGGCGCGGGCTTCGCCGCTTCAAAGTCAAACAGCGTCGACGCCTGCTGCGCGTCCTTTGTGATGTCAACAAGCACCGGCCCCGGACGGCCCGAAGTCGCGATCTGGAACGCAGCGCGAATGGCAGGCGCAATCTCTTCCGCCTTCGTGCAAAGGAAGTTGTGCTTCGTCACCGGCAACGTGACACCGGTGATGTCGACTTCCTGAAACGCGTCGGTGCCAAGCAGTTTGCTTGAGACCTGACCAGTGATGCAGACGATCGGAATCGAATCGAGCATCGCCGTCGCAATGCCGGTGACCAGGTTCGTTGCGCCGGGGCCGCTGGTGGCAACAGCCACGCCGACCTTGCCCGATGCGCGCGAGTAGCCATCGGCCATGTGCGCCGCGCCCTGTTCATGGCGCACCAGCACATGGTGTATGGGGAACTTGCGCAGCGCGTCGTAGACCGGCAGGATCGCGCCGCCCGGATAGCCGAAGACATCCGTGACGCCTTCGCCCACCAGCGTGGCCCACATGATCTCTGCGCCGGTCAGGCGTGTTGGAGTGGTGAGGTGTTCGTGCGTATCTTTCTTTGTCATCGGTGCTCCTTGGTTACAGTGTGTTTGCGCCCTCTGCGGCGGATTTCACGCGGTCAACATATTTGCGGAAGACTCCCGACGGCCAGCGCAGCGCCGGGGGCGTAAAGCCCTTCAGCCGCGCTGCAATCTCCGCTTCGGGAACTTCCAAAGTCAAAGTCCGGTTGGGAATATCGAAGTGAATGATGTCGCCTTCGCGAACCGCAGCGATCGGCCCGCCGTTAAAGGCTTCTGGCGCAACGTGACCCGCGGTGAATCCGCGCGTCGCACCAGAGAAGCGTCCATCGGTCA
>CAIMNN010000230.1 GCA_903842845.1 uncultured Acidobacteriaceae bacterium
GAACATGTCCTTTGCAGCGCTCGTCGTCGTTGGCGACGCCTCTGCAGGTGTCGTCGGCTACGGTTCAGGCAAGGCCAAGGAAGTTCCGCAGGCCATCCGCAAGGGTATCGAATCGGCCAAGAAGAATCTCTTTAAGATTCATCTCACTGACACCACCATCCCGCACCAGGTCCTTGGCCGCTTCGGCTCCGGTCAGGTGCTCCTCAAGCCCGCACCGGAAGGTACAGGCGTCATCGCAGGCGGCGCAGTCCGCGCGGTCATGACCTCGGCCGGCGTGCAGAACGTGCTCACCAAGAGCCTCGGCAGCGCCAACCCGCACAACGTCATCAAGGCAACCTTCGACGCGCTCACTCAGCTGCGCGACAAGAAGGAAGTTGCCAGCTTGCGCGGCAAGCAGGTAGAGGAGCTCTAAACCATGCCTACCAAGTCCAAGACCATCCGCATCCAGTACTACCGTTCGGCCATCTCGACCCCAGTCAAGCACAAGCTGGTCGTCAAGGGCCTCGGCTTTACCCGCCTCAACCAGATCGTCGAGCGCGTTGACAACGAGTCCGTACGTGGCATGGTCAAGGCCATCCCGCATCTCGTCCGCATCGTCGACTAATTAACCGCGGCCTTGCGCCGCACTTTGAAACGCGAGTCGCTGCGGCACAATCCGCACCGGCGTTACAGCGAGGACAAAATGGCAAAGAATCTCTCTAATCTACGCGCCCCCAAGAAGGCAAACACTGGGCGCAAGCGTGTCGGACGCGGTATGGGTTCCGGCATGGGCAAGACCTCGACCCGCGGCCACAAGGGCCAGGGTTCGCGCACAGGCACCAGCCTCATGCGCGGTTTTGAAGGCGGCCAGATGCCGCTTCACCGCCGCATGCCCAAGCGCGGTTTCACCAACATCTTCCGCACTGAGTACACGGTTCTCAATCTCAACCGTTTTGAAGAACTCACTGTCTCCGAAGTCAAGATCGAGGACTACAAGTCCCTCGGCCTCGTCTCCAACAAAAAGGACCTCATCAAGGTACTCGGCAACGGCGAGCTCACACGAGCCATCACCATCCACGCCCACAAGTTTTCCAAATCCGCTGCTGAAAAGATCGAGAAGGCAGGCGGCAAGGCCATCGTTCTCGGTGGCGGCGCCCAAACTAAAGAGGCTCCTAAGGCTGCCTCCAAATAAGGCTGCCCGTCCTGCGCCTTATCCGCAACCGGGTAAAGCGCATGCTTTAAGTTTGATTTTCCTCGAGGCGTCCATCGCGGCGCCAAAATGGATCAGCGAATATGCTCGATAAGTTTCTCAATATCTTCCGCATTCCCGACCTGCGCAAGCGTGTGCTCTTCACGCTCGGCATTCTAGCCATCTACCGCCTCGGCGCGTTCATTCCCACACCTGGCGTTGACGCCAAGGCTCTGGAGATGATGTTCAACTCCCAGGGCGGCTCGCTCTTCGGTCTCGCGGACCTCTTCGGTGGCGGCAACCTCCGCCGCATGACCATCTTTGCCCTCGGCATCATGCCGTACATTACGGCATCCATCATCTTCCAGCTCCTCACCGTCGTTTATGAGCCGCTGGCACGCATCCAGAAGGAAGGCGAACTCGGCCGCCGCAAGATCACCCAGTGGACCCGTTACATGACGGTCATCCTGGCTTCTTTGCAGGCCATCGGCGTCGCCGCCATCCTCACCAAGATGAACGCCGTCCTCAATCCGGGCGTGCCCTTCGTCCTGCTCACCATCCTCACCCTGACCACCGGCACCGCCTTCATCATGTGGCTCGGCGAGCAGATCACTGACCGAGGCATCGGCAACGGCATGAGCTTGCTCATCTTCACCGGCATCGTCGCCGGCCTGCCCAACGGCGTCAGTCAGCTCTGGAACAAAGCCACCAACGGCTCCTGGGGTGCTTTGGCTCCCGTTTGGGTCATCCTGCTCGTTGCAGGCATGGTCGGTGTTGTAGCCTTCATCGTCTTTGTCGAGCGCTCCGAGCGCCGCATCCCCCATCCAGTCGGCACGCCGCATCGTCGGTCGCCGCATGATGGGTGGGCAAAGCTCGCACCTGCCGCTCAAGGTCAACTCCGGCGGCGTCATGCCCGTCATCTTCGCCAGTTCCATCCTCAGCATTCCCTCGCTGGCCACACAGGTGGAGTTCGTCCAGAAGACCACATGGCTGAACAACATCATCAGCGCGCTCCGCCCCGGCGAGCCGGCCTATGAGCTCTTCTACTTCCTCTTCATCATCTTCTTCGCCTACTTCTACATCTCCATCATCATGCGTCCGGATGATATCGCCGACCAGTTCCGCAAATCCGGCTCCTTCATCCCCGGCATCCGTCCCGGCAAGCGCACTTCCGATTTCATCAACGACATCCTGACCCGTATCACACTCATCGGTGCGCTCTACCTCATCATCATCTCCCTGATTCCGACTATGATTATCTCCGGAATTAGACTTGACCATTTGCCTCTGATTGGGCCATTCTTTGAACGCCTGCCATTGGTCTTCACGCATGGTTTTGGACTGACCTTCTACTTTGGCGGCACATCGCTGCTCATCGTAGTCGGCGTGGCAATGGACACGGTCTCGCAGATCGAATCGCAATTGGTCATGCGGCATTATGAGGGATTCTCTCCAAGGTCTGGAGGGATCAAGGGAAGGAAAACCTGGTGACACAGTACACCATATCGCCACCTCAAACTGGCCGGGAGATGAGAAAGCCCTTCATCCCCGGCCCGATTCTTTTGCTGGGCGCACCGGGGGCCGGCAAAGGCACACAGGCCAAGGAGCTTGTACGCCTCTGGTCCATCCCACAGATCTCCACCGGGGACCTCCTCCGCGCCAACGTCGCCCAGGGCACAGAACTCGGCAAAATCGCCGACGGTTTGATGAAAAGCGGCAAATACGTCCCTGACGACCTGGTCAGCGAAATGGTCGCCAATCGCCTCTCTCTGCCTGATACCCATAATGGCTTCATTCTGGACGGTTTCCCCCGTACCCTCCCCCAGGCGGAATGGGTCGATTCTCACCTCGGTTCTGACCTTCCACTGGTTGCCGTTAAAATCCAAGTGGACTATAATCAATTGTTGCGGCGTATTACGGGCCGCATTAGCTGTCCACTTTGCCAGAGGATATATAACATCCATCTGCAACCGCCCCGCAGGGCCGGTTATTGCGACGTGGACGGTGCCGAACTGACCACGCGTTCCGATGACAGCGTAGAGGTCTTTAAGGGCCGCATGAGGGCCTATGAGGATCTCACCGCGCCTGTCATCGAGCACTACCATCAGAGGGCACGGTACGGCGAAGTGTACGGCGAACAATCTGTGGCGCGTGTCGCCATGGATATTCAGGAAGTTGTTCAACAGTTGCGCGCTATGCAAGGCTGAGCGCGCCTCTCGTATGCACACCATCCGTTCGTAAAGTTTTTTTTGAAGGGGAGAATCGCCGGTGGCGGTGGTAATTAAATCTGCGTCTGAGATCGACAAGATGCGCCGTGCCGGTAAGGTTGTCCGCGAAGTTCTGGAACTCGTGCGCTCGTTGGCCAAGCCAGGCGTCACCACCATGGACCTCGAAAACGCCGCCGAGCAGCGCATTCGGCATCTCGGCGCAAAGCCCGCCTTCAAGGGCTACCACGGTTTTCCCGCTGTGCTTTGTACCTCCATCAATCAGGAGGTCGTGCACGGCATCCCTTCGGCAAAGCGCAAGCTGAAGGAGGGCGATATCGTCTCCGTGGATTGCGGGGCGATCATCGACGGGTATTTCGGCGACGCGGCCATCACTGTCCCCGTCGGCGAAAAAGTTGATCCGGTCACGCAAAAGCTGTTGCGCGTGACCCAGTCCTCGCTTGAGGCAGGCATCGCCGCGGTTCGTCCCGGCGCCCACCTCGGCGATATCGGCGCCGCTGTTCAGAAGGTCGTCGAGGACGCAGGTTTTTCCGTCGTGGTTGACTTTGTCGGCCACGGCATTGGTACGCAAATGCACGAGGACCCGCAGGTGCCGAACTACGGCGAGCGGGGCCAGGGCATGAAGTTGAAAACGGGCATGGTTATCGCCATTGAACCTATGGTCAATGTCGGAAGCCCGGATGTAAAAGTTCTCGCCGACGGGTGGACCGCTGTAACCTCCGATGGCAGCATGAGCGCGCACTTTGAACACACCGTCGCGGTGACCGATGAGGGCGCAAGGATTTTAACCGACTGACAGCAGTCGAACTGCCATCGCACGCTCAGCGCGCGGATGGTGTAAACAGGAGCGGGATTGTCGAAGGAAGACGCGATTGAGGTTATGGCAACGGTTGTTGAAACCTTGCCCAATGCCATGTTCAAGGTAAAGCTTGAGAATGAACACGAAGTTCTCGCCCACGTCTCTGGCAGAATGCGCAAGAACTTCATCCGCATTCTCCCCGGTGACAGGGTCGCCGTCGAGCTTAGCCCCTATGACCTCAATCGTGGACGAATCGTCTACCGCTACAAGTGATTGGGAAGTTTTGAAAGGGCACGACTTTAGTCGTGCCGCAAAATGGCTTGGGAAGGTACGCGCTTCAGTCGTACTGAGATGTGCTTGGGAAGGTACGGGCTTTAGCCCGTACGTAGAAGCAACTTCCCGGCAAAGGGGCTTTAGCCCCTGGGTAAAGGATTTTGAACTTGAATCGGGTGGCATCATCCGCCTGGTTCTTCTCTGGCAACAGGGGTTTTACCGCTAGGTTGTTTTAGGCCCGGCGGAGAAGGCGAGCAACACAATGAAGGTACGCGCAAGCGTGAAAAAGATTTGCGTGAAATGCAAGGTCATCACTCGCCACGGTGTGGTGCGCGTGATCTGCGAGAACGCAAAGCACAAGCAACGCCAGGGCTAACTATCGCCCTTGGCATGTAGGTGGTTCTCCACTATGGCAGTAGTCAGTGAACAGAGTTTGGTCCTCAGCAAATGGAACGTTGATTTTCACCTTCCAATGCACAAACTGATCCCTGATCTCTGGCTTCTGACTTCTGAACAGGGCTAGTTAGCTTGAGTCAAGGCTTGCGTTGAACCCTGGGAGCTCAAACCACTTGTAACCCGTGCGGACCGGTGAAGGCCGGAGGCACACAACCAGAAACAAAGAGGAATTTCCGAATGGCACGTATTGCTGGCGTCGATCTGCCCCGCAACAAGCAGGCTAGGATCGCGCTCACTTATATCTTCGGCATCGGAGACCCCCGTGCGCTCAGCATCCTGACGAAGGCGAATGTAGACCCCTTCAAAAAGGTTCAGGATCTGGGCGAAGACGAGGTTAACCGCATCCGTCAGGTCATTGAAGACGAGGGCGAAGTGGAAGGCGATCTCCGCAAGGACGTCTCCATGCACATCAAGCGTCTCATGGACATCCAGAGCTATCGCGGCAACCGTCACAAGCGGTCGCTGCCCGTGCGTGGCCAACGCACGCATACGAATGCCCGCACCCGCAAGGGACCCCGTAAGGGTACAGTAGCCGGCAAGAAGAAGGCGACTAAGTAATGGCGAAACCAGCTGCAGGCAAAACCGCAAAGAACAAGAAGTTCAAAAAGCGCGAACGCAAGAATGTTCCAGTTGGCCTGGTTCACATTCAAGCCACGTTCAACAACACCATCGTCACCATCACCGACCCCGTCGGCAACACCATCAGTTGGAAGACCTCCGGCTCGCTCGGCTTCAAGGGCTCGCGTAAGGGAACTCCCTTCGCCGCTCAGCAGGCCGCGCAGGGTGCCGCAGTCGCTGCTCGCGACCACGGTATGCGCACTGTCGATGTGCGTGTCTCAGGTCCCGGCTCCGGCCGCGAGTCCGCTATCCGCGCTCTCGCCGCTGCTGGCATCGAGGTCCGCTCCATCCGCGACGTTACACCGGTGCCGCACAACGGTTGCCGTCCGCCCAAGCGCCGTCGCGTATAACTTGGTTTGCAGCCCTCGCGCTGCTGCCTGAACTGTAATGGGCCGGGAAGAAGCATCCGCTCTGGATGCGTAAACCGGCCGTCACCTGAACCATAGGAGAAACAATGGCTCGTTATACCGGAGCAGTCTGCCGCCTTTGCCGTCGTGAAGGCACAAAACTTTTCTTGAAGGGTGCAAAGTGCACCTCTGACCGTTGTGCACTCGAGAAGCGTAACTTTCCTCCCGGACAGCATGGCAAGGACCGCAAAGCCAAGATCGTCGGCTACGGCCTCCAACTGCACGAGAAGCAGAAAGCAAAGCGCATGTACTTCACACTCGAGGGCCAGTTCCGCGAGTACTACGAGAAGGCCAACCGCGCTCCCGGCGTCACCGGCGAACTGCTCATCCAGCAGCTCGAGCGTCGCTTGGACAACGTTGCCTTCCGTCTCGGCTTCGCGCTGAGCCGCCGTCAGGCTCGCCAGGTCGTTCGTCACGGCCACGTCAGCGTCAACGGCAAAAAGGTGAACATTCCTTCCTATCAGGTCAGCGTCGGCGACGAGATCAGCATTCGCGAGAGTGCCAAGAAGCTCGCCATCGTCGAGGCCGCCGGTCAGTACGCAGCACAGAACCCGGTTCCCACGTGGCTCGAGGTCAACTTCGAAGCCCACTCCGGCCGCGTTCTTCAGCTGCCCAAGC
>CAIMNN010000231.1 GCA_903842845.1 uncultured Acidobacteriaceae bacterium
CCAACCTTGCCAACCACGATGGCCGCTGCGACATTGGCGAGTTGCACTCCTGCCTCCATATCGAGACCGCATGCGGCGGCGAGGGCCAGAGTCGCGATCACTGTATCGCCGGCACCGGACACATCGAAGACCTGGCGCGCCACAGCGGGCGCGATGAACAGCGACTCGGCGCGAAGCAGAGCAATGCCCTTCTCGCTCAGTGTCGCAGTGAGGTATTCGAGGTCCAGATCGGCGACCATTTTCTGCCCCGCGTTCAACAGGGCACTCATGTCCTTTGCGGAAAACCCGGTGGCAACTGACAGCTCTGAGAGATTTGGAGAGAGTGTTGTCGCTCCGCGATAACGCTCGAAACTGCGTTGTTTGGGGTCCACAAGGACCGGGACCTTGCGGGCGCGGGCGGCCTGGATGATCCGCTTGCACACATCTTCGGTGAGGACGCCCTTTGCATAATCAGACAGGACCACGGCATCCGCACTACCAAGAGCTGCCACCACGCTCGCGATCAACGCCTCGTAAGAGTCTGATGCGTATCCATCCGTCTGCTCGGTATCCAACCTGAGAATCTGCTGCTTTCCACCAAAGATTCTGAGTTTGGACGTTGTTGGACGCCCTTGGACAGGAGTCAAAGACGAAACCACGCCAGCATCGCGGAGGCAATCATCCAGAAGTCCTCGATCACGGTCTTCTCCGCAGAAGCCGAACAACGTGGCCTTTGCGCCGAGTCCAACAATGTTCATGGCTACATTGGCTGCGCCGCCGGGACGCTCATTGCGAAGAACGGCGCGCACCACGGGAACGGGTGCCTCCGGGGAGATACGCTCAACATCGCCCCAGATATAGCGATCCAGCATAATATCGCCGACGACGAGGACATGCTTGTTACGCCATTCGCCCTCAATAAGCGCTACGATCCTGTGCAGGTTTTGAATCATCTTGATGTCGCTTTTCCCTCAGGTGATTTGGCGCAGGATGTTAGCTCGGCCCAGTCACATAACTTGTGCCCGCGGAGGAAATAATCCTCTCGGATGTGCATGGATGCTAAACCGAAAGATGTTGGCATGAACTCCTCGCAATGCAATATTTCCAATGCAATATTTGGAGATGCTCGTGCAGGAAACGCGAAAAGAGCCTGATCCGATTATACAATCGGCTAGACTCCAGACCGAGCGTTTATCCTAACGGCAAGATGAAAGCATTGTTTCAGAACATTCAATTTGTCTTTCTGGATCGCGACGGAGTCATCAATCGCAAGCCACCGGAAGGAAGATACGTTAGCAACCGAGAGGAGTTTCATCTGCTTCCCGGTGTGGAATCGGCTATTGGAGCTTTGAACCGCTCAGGCCGCCGGGTGATTGTGGTCAGCAACCAGCGAGGAGTGGCGCTTGGCTTGTACACGGTTGCCGATGTGGATGCGCTTCACGCCTGGCTGAAGGAGTACCTGGCTGGCCAAGGAGCGAAAATAGATGGGTTTTACTATTGCCCGCACGATAAGAACGAGTGCGACTGTA
>CAIMNN010000232.1 GCA_903842845.1 uncultured Acidobacteriaceae bacterium
GTGAGCGAGGTTCGACAGGGCTTGCGAGTCGCGGGCCTTGATGTGGCGGACGACGGTGGTGATGTCTCGTTCGTGATCGCTCATATTTAATCTCCGTGCGTGTTCGGGTGGTTACGCCGTGCGCTTAGAAAGCCGAGGAGTTGAGAGCAGCAGTGCAGATGACTCGATCTTTACGAGTGGTGATATTGGCGGTGTTGAGGACTTCAACCAGAGCCTTGTTGAGCTGGCCGTTGGGTGATTGCTCCTGAGTGAGCTGCGGGGTGATTGTGCGGGCGAGTGTGAGAAGGCTGGAGATTTGTGCGGCTTCGTTGAGTGCGGTGGTGTCGTCGGGGGTCATGGCTTCGACGCGGATGTGGACGGAGCCGGTCCAGCGAGCACTGGCGACGATGGTGGTGTCGGCGGGGATGGGGAGTTGGAGGCCGAGGACGTGGACCTTGCCTGATTCGCTGAAGGGAAGACCGATCTGTCCGACGCCCCATGCGATGGAGAGGAGCGGGACCTCACTGTAGTGGTGAGTGAGGAGGGTTGAGCCGGAGAAGGGGAGCGCGGCGGCGCGATGTCGGTCGATTATGGAGTGGATCATTTCGGCTGTGGGGTAGTTGGAGACGGCGACCATGTCGTAGCCGATCTGGGCGACGCGGACGGTGCGGCCTTCGCTGGGGAGGCTGTAGACGGTGTGTGCGGCGTAGGTTTCGGTTTTTGCGCCGTGTGCGGTGAGGTAGCTGGTGAGTGTGTTGCCGTGGAGCTGGCCGACCATGACCATGGAGTATGCGACCTGTCCGTTGGGGCCGTTGGGGTCGGGCATTTTGTGGAGAGCGATGGCGAGTTCGTCGAGGTCGCGCTCCCAGTCAATGCCGGTGGCGTTGACGAACTCGGCGTACTCGGGGTCGCGCTGGGTGGGCGTGACGAGTGGTCCGCCGTTGGAGTGGAGGAAGGTGCGGACGGGCTTGAGGTTGGCGTAGAGGATTCCGTCGGACTCGGGGAGGAGGCGCGCGGCCTCGGGCGGCGCCTTGGCGCGGAGAAAGATTGCGACGCCGAGGAGGAGTAGGACACCGAGGACGATGAAGAGAGTTCTGCGAGTGCGACGGGTCATAGGAAACCTGCTAATACGCTAGCATTGTCCGGCGCTGAGCGTGCAAAAACACAACCGGCGCACGCTGAACGCATGCGCCGGAGTTGGTTGGTGATTAATTATTGTTGCTGTTGTGCCTGTTGTTCGGCCTGCTGGCTTGCTTCTTCCTGCTGGCGAATGAGGTCAGCGTCGCTCGGGTCGGGCGGAGGAGCTGCCTGGGCATAAGGAGCCGGAGCAGGCTGCGACATTGCTTCCGGAGGAGCTTGCGGCATGCCGTTCTGGCCCTGTTTGGTCTGGAGTTCCTTGAGGCCGTTGTCGAGAGTGGAGCGCATCTGGTTCTGCATCTCCTGGAGGTCGGAGAGGTTGACGGTGACAGGCTCGCCGCGCTGGCACTCATTGCCGCCCTTGCTGGCGAGGACGATGAGGTTGGCGCTTGCGTCTTCAGGGCCGATGGGACCTGCAACCTGAATGACGTCGCCGTCGCTCAGAGCACACTCTTGTCCGGCGTTGGCGTCGACCACATCGAGCGGGCTGGAGACCACGAAGACGTGGCTTTTTCCGTCGCTAAACATGGTGGCTATGCCGGTCTGGCTGGGGTCGATCATCTGACCAGAGTTGGCTGCCTGCGCTTCGCGCTGCTCGAGCTGAATCTGGTATCGAACTTCCTCGGCGATCTCATTTTTCACTTCGGGAGAAAGACCACCTTCGCCTTGAATTGCGATCTGCTCGCCGCCGTCGATGTGGGCTTCATAAGCAGCTTCCAGGTTGCGGGAGATGATGTAATCGGTGAGCCAGAAAGCGGGCGCTACGTAGGTCGGATACGGACGCCACCAGCCGCCGTAGAAGCCGAACCAGGGTCTTCCGCCCCATCCCCAACCCCAAGTGACGGGGTGATACCAGGGATTGTAAGCCCAGCCGTAGAAGCCGGGATGCCAGAAGTAGCCGGGCGCGTAGACGTTATACCAACCGCCGTGCCATCCCCAGCCGTGGTAGTAGCCGTAGTAGGGATGACCGTGCCAATAGTAAGCGCGACGGCCGAAGTCATGATCGTGCCAACGGTATGAGTGCTGAACGAAGCCGGGACGGCCATGCGCGAAGTAGACGCCGCTGTGGTCGGGATGCCAGACGGTTCCGTGGAAACCACCGTTGAGCGGGTGGAATGTGGTGATGCCGCGGCTTGGGTTTGTATAGCCGCCGATGTGGCCACCGGGACGGGTGATGATGGTGGCACCGCCGTGGACCTGATGAACATTCAGACCGGTAGGTGTACGGGTTCCACCGTAAAAGTTGTTGACGACGGTGGTGTTGTGGATGTTGTTGATGTTGGCGTTGTTGATGTTGTGGCCGCCGTTGATGTTGGTAACGTTGTGGCCGTTGTTGTTGTTATTGATGTTGTGGCCACCGTTGATGTTGGTGTTGTTGAGATTGGGATGTCCGCCGTTATTGAGGTTCTGTGAACCGCCGAGGTTGTTGGGACGCCCACCGTTGTTCAGGTTCTGTGAACCACCGAGGTTGTTGGGATGCACGCCGTTGTTCAGGTTCTGTGAACCGCCGAGATTGTTGGGACGCCCGCCGTTGTTGAGGTTCTGCGAACCGCCAAGGTTGTTGGGATGCACACCGTTGTTCAGGTTCTGTGAACCGCCAAGGTTGTTGGGATGCACACCGTTGTTCAGGTTCTGTGAACCGCCAGTTGTTGGGCCGTGCGAGCCCATGCTTCCGCCGCCGCCGCCGGTTGTGGGGCCATGCGAACCCATGCTGCTGCTGCCACCGGTTGTAGGGCCATGCGAGCCCATGCTGCCTGCGCCGCCGCCTGTGGGGCCGTGAGTCACGGAGCCGCCGCCACCGCCGCCGCTGGGATGTGAACCGCCGCCGCCGGAGTTGCCGCCACTTGGATGTGATTGCCCTTGCGGTTGCGGGTGCTGCTGGTTATTGTGCTTGTCGTCCATAGCTGAAGCGCTCGTGGAGGTGAAGGCAAAGCATGCCGCCACAACCAATGCCGAGAGCCCGAGGCGCATATGGTGATGAAGCTGTGAGTGATACATTTTGTACTCATTTCTGATGCGTTGGGTGCATCGGCCAACAAACAGACTTTACTGAAATGTAAAAGGCCCCCGGAGAGATGAGCACCGGGGGCCTTTTTGCAATTACTGACTAAGCGATTTGACCATGTCGCCGGTCTGGAAGCCGGAGCCCGAGACCACGTTGCAGACCGCCGAGTTGTCGTCGACATCGGTTGCAGTGATGATGCCGATTGGAGTTGTCATGCGGCGGATAACCGCACCGGTGTTGGGGTCCTTGATCTCTTTGCCGACGTGGAGGACCTGGAACTGGTCGCCGGGCTTTACGCCGGCGTGTGAGCCGACGTTGATGATGATCTGCCCGCCATCGGCAGCGGCAACGAGGCCTTCCACGTGCACGGCGCGCGGGGTGACCTTGCCGGCCTTCGAGATGAGGTCAGCGGCCATATTTTGCGTGGCGATCTTGGTTGCTTCGCCGATGATGGTGTTCTGGAAGTCGCTGCTGCCGAAGTCGACATGGCCAGCGCCGAAGCCGCTCCAGTTGCCGCCGCCGCCAGTGAGCGAAGTGCTGGAACGCGAGCTTTGTCCGAAGCCTTCGCCGACGGCGAGAATTTCAGCGGTCTGCACATCGACCAAACGGCAGTTGATGCGGACGTTGGCCTTGGTGTTGGAGTGGCCGACGCCGCCAGCGCCGAAGCCGTGAAAGTTGCCGCCCAAGCCGCCGGTGTTGAAGCCCTTCTTCTCATTGCCGAACTCGGTGATGGTTCCGACGAGTATGGCGTCGACGTTGAGAATCTTGCCGAGCTTTGCAGCGGTGGAAGCGTCAGCGCGGTCAGAGTTGGAGAAGTTCTGCTCGGAGAGAATCTTGTCGAGTTGCTTGCGCTCGACGAGCGAGTAGGTGCCATCGTTTACGAGGTCAGTGACGAGCAGTTCGCTGATGCCCTTGCCGATGTCGATATTCGTGCCGAAGATCTGGCCCACGTAGCTTTGTACGGTGCCGTAGTCAAAGTCGAGGATGGCGATGCGTGGCTTGTGAGGTGCCTGCGCATTTGTCTTGCCCGGGGTTCCAACAACCAACAGCGCCAGGGCTGCGGCAACGGTGATCAACAACTTATTCGCTTTCATATAGCTTCCTTGGAGCGGGATTTTTTCAGTTTGAAGCTTCTACCCTGCGGACGCCTATGTCAAGTGAAATTCAGCGCAACATGCGGCGGTTAAGCGTCTGTAATCAATGTCAAAGCGTGGTTTGCGACGTGATGAACTGAACGAGTAGCGAGCAAGATTCAGCGCGCTCCGCGCAGTGGTTTGGCCTGCGGTTTGCTGAAAGCCACGCGCTCGAGCGGGCGCCTTCGGGCAATGAGCAGCATGGCCACGGCACCGAGTGCCGCTTCTGCCGCTGGAATCACCGCCTGGATCAAGGGAATTAGCACTTTAGGCAACCTCTCTGCTTCTGTATCTGTTGACCCAGTGCGGTTTGAAATGTTGCTGAGAGGAGGAGATGAATTTAAAAAAATTGATGTTGGACGCTTGCGCAAAGGGATAAAGAGAACGATCAACTGATTGGATTTGCGCGGGTCAGGCGGGCTGCTTGATGCTGTTTAGGTGCTTACAATGTGAAACGCTGGTGGGCTTGGATGAGAAGTGATTGCAGCAGATGAGACGGTTTGAGGCAGTAAATGCGGCGACCATCCGAGGATGGTCGCGGGTGATTGCGGGTGTGCGGCGTTACTGAGAGATGGAATCTGCGATGGTGAAGCTGTACATTTTGCCGGTGGACTGCTTGCCCTTGTCGGAGTCGGCGGGGGGCAGAAAACCGTACTCGCCTTTGCCGATGCCGGAGTCGATGGTGACGGCGTAGGCGCGGGGAGCGATCTTGCGGCTGGTGAAGTCGACGTTGTCGTGAGGCGTGTTGTTTGATTCTTTGGTGCTGGCTTGTGTGGCGGCGCGGAACTCGCGGGCATCGCCGTTAGTGCGTAGACGGATGAGCACGTACTCGCCGGGTGAGCGGCCCTCGGGCAGGTAGAGGATGAACTCGGCGGGAGTTTTGATGGGCAAGTGACTGTGGGTTCCGCTGAGCAGGCCGTCGCGCTCGCCCTTCATGACGCCGACGGTGGCGATGTGCTTGAAGGTGCCGGAGGTCTTTGATTTGAAGTCGATCATTTCAACGGGGACTTCTTTCCAGTTGCCGGCTGTGTCTTTGTAGTAGATGCCGACAGTGTCGACGGCAGCGGGGAGGCCGGTGTCGGGTGTGGCGGCTGGGGCGGGTGTGCCGGAGTTTTTGGCGAGGAGAGCGGCGACGACCTTGTCACTGACGCCGGCTTTTTTGAGCGCGATGAGGCCGTCGGTGGATGTGTCGTAGGTTCCGGGTGTGGCGTTGACGGTGGAGATGATGAGGTCGGGTGTGAGGCCGGCGCGGGTGAGCTTGATGACGGCGTCGTTGTTGAGGGTCTGCTGGGCGGAGAGCGCGAGGCTCATGGAAAGAAATATCAGGGCGAGAAACAGTTTGCGCATTGAGCGGTTCTCCTTCGTGGCAGGGCCGTAGGTTCGACGGGCCAGACAGGGTAATTGTATCGTTTGTGCCAAAGGTCCATGCCTTTCTATGCATGCTGGAAGGGCATAGAAAGATTGTTCAAGGGTGTAGCTGAAACTCCGCCAAAGTGCACAATATAAGGTGCTAGAGGGTGGTAGGAAATTTGCCCGGTAGGGCGGTGTGTGCTAACCTTTAATTCTGTGCCAAAGGCCTCGGGCGGCAGTGTGCCCGTGCGTTCAGGCTCAGATGCTTCCGCACGGGTGAGTTTGCCCAAGTGGATGGGCTGGCGTAGCTCAGCTGGTAGAGCATCTGATTTGTAATCAGAGGGTCGGGGGTTCAAATCCCTTCGCCAGCTCCA